>CAJATL010000148.1 GCA_903944895.1 uncultured Bacteroidota bacterium | reverse complement strand
AAAATTGCCATCATCTCTTTTGGGATGTTCATTGTAATGCTGTTACAATCAACCAAGCAGGAATACCGCATGGCCACATGGTATGCTGAAAGTGATAAAAGTAACCAGGAGCTTTTTAAAGAAATAGCCATGAGCCGGTTAATGGAGCCATCAAAATTATTCGAAACGGAACCCCTCCAAAATGTTGGTGCCAGGCTTAATCAGGGTTGGATTATTGCCCGCATCATGGGGCACATGCCCGAAAAATATGCTTTTGTTAAAGGAGAAACCATCGAAACCGCTATTTATGCAGGTTTGCTGCCACGTGTTTTGGCTCCCACAAAAGCAAAAGCCGGAGGTCGCGCCAACTTCGAGCGGTTTACCGGTACCGAACTTCCCGAAAGTACCAGTATGGATATTTCGATAGTTGGGGAAGGTTTTGCCAACTGGGGAGCTTTTGGAGGCATTGTGTTTCTGCTGATAATCGGGCTTTTTTATAATCTCATCATCATCAAGGTAATAGCACTTTCAAAAAATCACCCAAGTCTGGTGCTGTGGCTTCCAATAATGTTTTTCCAGGTTATCAAGGCCGAAACAGATTTTGCGACAGTTTTTAACCACTTTACAAAAGCTGCTCTGGTAACTTACATGGTTTTTTGGGGAATGAACAAAGTGCTGAAAATACACATGTAAAATGGGGAAAAATACAAAGTTGAAAAAATTACAAAATTCAAATCTCAAATTACAAATGGCAGAGCGCTCTGCGCTAAGCGCTAAGCGAAATACATAAATCACAAATCAAAATGAAATTCTCAAAATGAAGATAAACGTCGTTTACTTTTTCAGAAAGCCTTTTACCGACTATTTCAGCATCGAGGAGCTTTTTGGTAATATCCGGAAAGGAATGCCCAAAAATATTGAGGTTAGCAATTATTGCCTCAAAAGAGAAAGCAAAGGTCTTTTGAACAGGATTTTAAGCTGTTTTGAGGTGATTGGAAAGCAAGGTCAGGTTAACCACATCACCGGCGATATTCATTTTGTTGCTTTTTTGATGAATAAAAACCGGACTGTCCTCACCATTCACGACCTGGAAGTACTTAAACGATTAACCGGTTTAGCCCGTAAAGTGATCAAATTCTTCTGGTTTACGCTGCCTGCAAGGAGGGTAAGATACATCACCGTAATTTCGGAATTTACCAAACAGGAACTTTTAAAAGTTATCACAATCAATCCCGAAAAAATTGTAGTGATACATAATTGCATTTCACCGGCCATCAAGGCTTTTCCAAAGGAATTTAACAAGCAGAAACCTAATATTTTACATATCGGAACGGCGCATAATAAAAATTTGGAGCGGTTAATTGAGGCTGTTGATGGATTACCCGTCAAATTGACTATTTTAGGCCATCTTCGGGATAACCACAAAGAGTTATTGGCGAAGTATAATATCGATTTCGATAACTTTTTCAACCTGCCCTATCAGGAAGTCATCCGGTGTTACCACGAAGCCGACCTGGTTTCGTTTGTTTCGTTGTACGAAGGATTCGGGCTGCCCATCATCGAAGCAAACGCCGTTGGCCGGCCGGTGATTACTTCGACGCGCACCAGTATGCCCGAAGTAGCTGGCGACGCAGCACTTTTGGTTGACCCCGAAAACACGGCCGAAATCAGAAATGCGATTATCAAAATATTGAATGATGAAAATCTCAGAAATGAGTTAATCGAAAAAGGTAAAGAAAACGTGAAGCGTTTTAGCCCCTCCTATATCGCCCAAAAATATGCTGACTTGTACGAAAAAATGATGAAGTGAAAAACTAAAAACTATGAAAACTGTACTTTCTTTTATTGATTGGTATTTGCCCGGCTACAAGGCCGGCGGCACTTTAAAGGCCTTTGCAAACCAGGTTGCTCATTTCGAAAACGATTATAAATTTAAGATAATCACCCGCAACACCGACTATTGCGAAACCGAGCCTTACGCCAATGTTGAAGCTGACAAATGGAACAAACTAGCCGAGAATGTGGAAGTTTACTACGTTTCGGTACCCAACGTCAACTATAAAAACTTTAAGCGGTTGGTTTCTGAAACAAGTTTCGATGCCGTTTACATCCACGGAATCTACTCGATGTGGTTTTCGATTTTGCCCATTTATCTTGCTAAGAAAAAGAAGGCAAAGCGCATCGTTGTTGCCGTTCACGGGATGTTCGGGAAACATGCCATCTCAGTAAAACCAGCAAAAAAGCAAATTTTTGCTTTTGCAGCAAAACTGATGTCGTTTTATAAGGGAGTAATTTTTCATGCAGCCAACCAGGATGAAGCCGATGATGTGGAAAACGTTGCCGGACCAAAGGCTCAGGTAATTATTGCCGAGGAAATGCCCATGAAAATGAAGATGGAAGCCTGGAAACAGAGAGGTAAAGAAAGCGGAACCCTCAATTTACTTTCGGTTGCCCGGATTGCGCCCGAAAAAAACACCAGATTTGCCATCGAAGTTTTAAAAGGCTGCACCAATGGTAGCATCGTTTACGATATTTACGGCCCGGTTTACGAGCAGGAATATTGGAAAGAATGTCAGGATTTGATTGCCCGGTTGCCCAAAAATGTGACTGTAAACTACAAAGGCAGCATCAAGGGTGATTTGGTTCTGGAAGCGATGACCAATTATCATTTTATGTTTCTGCCCACCACCGGCGAAAATTTCGGGCACACCATTCTCGAAAGTTTTATGGCCTCAACGCCTGTAATCATCAGCAATAAAACGCCCTGGCAAAACCTTGCTCAAAAGCAGGCAGGCTGGGAAATCCCGCTCGATCGCACCGATGTTTTTGTCGAAAAAATCAATGAGGCTGCTGGTTTAGATCAGGCTGCCTATGATAAATTATCGCAACACGCCCTCGAATTTGCCTGGGAATTTGTGAATGATAAATCCATTTTTGAACAAAACAAACGACTTTTCGAACATGAAAAATAAAACCGACCTATCCGTTTATTCGACAGGGAATTTTGTAATTGGAGCCGGGAAAATAAAACAGTTGATGTGGTATTTTGTAAACGTTTTATTTTTTATAAATCCCCTAAATCCCATGAGTGGCCTAAAGGTGCGAATGCTTAGGCTTTTTGGGGCGAAAGTAGGGATAGGCGTGGTAATAAAGCCTTCGGTAAACATCAAATATCCCTGGAAATTAACTATCGGCGACCACACCTGGATTGGCGAAAACGCCTGGATTGACAACCTTGCCGATGTAAAAATCGGCAGCCATTGCTGCCTTTCGCAAGGCTCGATGCTGTTGTGCGGAAATCATAATTTTAAAAAAACCACTTTCGATTTAATGGTGAGCGATATTATTTTGGAAGATGGCGCCTGGGTTGGCGCGCACAGCGTGGTTTGCCCGGGTGTAATCTGTAAGTCGCACAGTGTTTTAGCGGTTAATTCGGTGGCCACCCGCAACCTCGAGGTATATTCGATTTACCAGGGAAACCCGGCAGTGTTGGTCAAAAACCGCGAAATATCTTAATTCGTTAACTCACATAAAAAAAAGCTAAAAAATGAAAATCTCAATCATCACCATTGCCTGGAACAGCGGAAAATCAATCGGCGATGCCATTAAATCAGTCGTTTCACAGACTTATCCCGATATCGAATACATTGTTGTTGACGGATTGTCGAAGGATAACACGATGGAAGTTGTGAAATCGTTTGGATCGAAAGTCACCAAATCCGTCAGCGAGCGCGACAAAGGAATTTACGATGCGCTAAACAAGGGAATCGCAATGGCCGAGGGCGATGTGATTGGTTTTATGCACTCCGACGACCTTTTTGCAGACGAATTTGTCATCGAAAAAGTGGCTAAGTTATTTATGGAATCAGGCGCCGATTCGATTTACGGCGACCTGGAATATGTTTATAAAAACGACACCAACAAAGTTCTCAGATACTGGAAATCGGGAAAATTTAGCCGTCGCAACCTTTTATTGGGCTGGATGCCGCCTCATCCAACGCTTTACATCAAGCGGGAAATTTACCAGAAATACGGCGGTTTTGATATCTCTTTTAAAATTGCAGCCGATTACGATTCGATGCTCAGGTTTTTGGGGAAATACAAAATCAGCACAGCTTATTTACCCGAAGTAATGGTGAAAATGAGGGTTGGCGGGGCAAGCAACCGAAGCCTCAAAAACATCATCCAAAAATCCAAAGAGGATTTACACGCCATCAGGAAAAATGAGTTTGGAAATATTTTTACCCTTGTGTTTAAAAATCTTCGAAAAGTAACTCAATTTATTAAAAAGCAATAAGTATGAATTTCCGCGATCAATCTCCCAAAAATGAAGCAAAACGTTTTAATTTCAATCCCGGCATTTAATGAGGAAAAGCACATTTCGATAATTTTAAATCAGTTGTCAGCTTTTAAAAAATACGTACTTGTAGTTAACGATGGCAGTACCGATAATACCGAACAGTTGATCAGGGTATCAGGATTTACCTATATTTCGAATTCGATAAACTGGGGAATTACCGAGTTTTACAAAACTTCACTGGAATACGCCATCAAAAATAATTACACCCACATGATTACGCTCGACAGCGATGGTCAGCACGACCCATCGTATGTTGAAGATTTTATGAAAAAACTGGAGCATTTCGATCTTATCGTTGGCAACAGGTTCACCGATCTCAGCATAATCCCTGAATCAAAAATTGCTTCAAACCTTTTTGCCGCCTTATTATCCAGGAAAATTCATGGTATCATACTGCCTGATGTGGCCTGTGGTTTCAGGGGGATGAAAATCTCCTCGGTTTTCGGAGGATACCGGATTGAAGCTTTTGGCGTGGTTTACGATATGCTTTTCAGGTTTGTAAAATCAGGAAGCCAGGTTGGATATGTAAATATTCCTGCAATTTACCATCCCAGCGATGTTTATGCTACCAAAATTGATGAAATTGTGAGCCTCCTTAATGTTGCCCGCCAATACATCGATTGGTCAGTGCTGGAAAAGATTCTGGTGAAAATCATCAAAAGAAAGGATTTTAAGCTGAGGTTGTTCGGTTACGATTTTCGGGCGCAATATTTAGATTCCAAAGAATATCTTTTCAGCACCGATTTAATCAAGGCCACAGCCTATTACGACCAGTTTAAAACGAATCCTCAATTTCAACTTTTATAATTTTGCATGATATGGAAAAAAAGAAACTAGGCTATCTATCGTCACTGGATTTGTTGAGAGGGCTTGCTGCCCTAGCGGTTTGCTACTTCCACTTTACTCACGGAAACCCTGATTTTTTGAGCAAAACAAACCTGCTTTATCAATCAGGGAGGTACGGGTTTCTGGGTGTTGATGTGTTTTTCGTAATTTCAGGGTTTGTAATCCCTTATGCCATGTATCGCGGGATGTATCGGTTCAAGAATTTCGGGAAATTTCTTCTCAAGCGTGTTATCCGGATTGAGCCTCCTTTTATTGCGAGCATAATTTTGGTGATTGCACTAAACTGGCTGAGCACATTATCGCCATATTACCGCGGAGCCGGATTTACCATCGATTTCACTGCTCTGGCGCTACATTTGGGTTATCTCAATGCATTTTTTCAGTATCCCTGGGTGAATGATGTTTACTGGACACTGGCAATCGAGTTTCAATATTACATCATTATTGCCCTGATTTTTCCGCTCCTGATTCATTCAAAAAAATACTATTCGTTTATTGCCCTGGGGGTTTTTGGGATGATGGGATTTTTCATTACGGGCCACAATTTTATCTTTAACTACGGATTGCTTTTCGTGGTGGGGATTTTATTGTTTCAGTTTAAGATCGGCTATTTAAAAGATGCTGAATTCGGTACACTGCTGCTGATTGCTTTGCTGCTGATTTTTGTGAAATTTGATAAACGCTATCTTGTGGCGGCACTCTTGCCCTATTTTTTCATCCTCTACTTTGATTTTAACAATAAAATATCCAAGTTTCTGGGCAACATTTCTTATTCGCTCTATCTGGTGCATATCCCCATCGGCGGGCGAATTATCAATATTTGCGAAACGCTCATTCAAAGTGAGCAAATAAGAAGTGTTTTCGTTTTTGTGGCACTTGCAGTTTCAATTTTCGCAGCGTGGGTATTTTTTATGGTTATCGAAAAACCAGCAATGGAACTGGCTAAAAAAATTGGTTACGCCAAAAAGCAAATAAACTTAGAAGTCAAGCCTGAATCAACGTAAATTTGTATTGGCAGATTTTGGACGAAAATGGATCATAGGTTAAATGTACGAATCATGAAAGACATCACCGAATTTCATCCTGAAAATACCATCATTCCGGGTCATGTTGGGCTAATTCCTGACGGTGGCCGCAGGTGGGCTGAAAAGAATGGTGTTTCGCTGGCTGATTCCTATCAAAAAACCACCACCATTTTAAAAAGTTTTTGTAGCTATTTATTTGATGAAGGGGTTAATGAAATCAGCATTTATCTGTCGAGCATTCAAAACTTCAGGAGGCAGCAATCCGAAAGAGAAGCCTTTAACAAGGTGAGTGAAAATGCTTTTGGAAAAGAAATCCTTCAATTAGCAGAGGATAAGCATGTTAGAATTGTAATGGCAGGTAGCCGTGAAATTTTAACAAAGGAATATCTGAAAGCCATTGAATTTGTTGAAGCCAGAACTTCCGGTTTTCCTGATAGGACGATTAATTTATGCATTGCCTATAACCCGCTTGAAGAGCTGTTTTCGGCATTTTCAAAATCTGAAACCAACTCCGGATTACTTCAAAATTTGTGGGTAAAAACCCCGCTTCACTTAATTATCAGGAGTGGAGGCGCAAATTTGTTAAGCAATTTTTTGCCTTTACAATCAGGTTTTGCACGATTGTATTTCTTCGATAAATTATTCAACGAGCTCACAATTAATGATATTCAGGGAATCATGACTGAATTTATGATGCTTGACCGAAAATTTGGAACCTGATGCAATTCAGGTACGATGTAATTATTTGATACTATGGAGCTGAGATACTTTTTTATAAATTTGGCTTATTTTGGAACAAATTTCCTGAATTTGGAAATATTATTATTTGAAACATGAGAAATTTAATTTTAAAAATTGTAACATACACATTATGAGTGCGATTGCAGATATTGGCACAATAGATGATTAATTCATCATAGCAATGCTGATTATTGGTTTAATTGCAGCATCAGAATTATGTTTTAGTAAAATCGTTAAACAAAATTTTTAATATCATGAATGCAAAATCATTTTTCATCTTAACAGGTTTGCTCTTTGTTACTTTTCTTTTCTTTTCGACATCTTGTACTAAAGACAACAATGAACCGGTTGACCCCAATCAGAATGTAACAGCCATGGATTCACTGGTTGCTCCTGAAAATTTTAATTTTGAAATGGTGAGCGATGTTAATATCCAGGTTTTTACAAAGGATAACCAGGATGGCCCGATAAAAGGAGCCAGAATCAATATTTACTCAGGCAACCCGCTTGAAGGCGGAGTACTTTTACTCAGTGGAATTACAGATGCTAATGGAGCTTTTGAAACCGAGTATCCATTATCAAAAAATATTACCGAATTGTATGTTACAACCGGATACATTGGTTTGCCTTCCGAAACATTGGTTACAGTTACCGATGGCGGAATAAATACTATCCTTGGCGGTAAAAAGCCACAGCCAACCTTTAAAGACTTTCCCGGCTTTAAATCTGTTGATGCCACCTATCCTTACCTTTGTACCTATAATGCAAACGGAGTTCCTTCGTGTTTAAATCCACCGGACGACGTAATAGGAAATGGTTTGCTGGCTGATATCAATGCTGCATTACCCGAATATGCACCTGTACCTCAATATCATCCCGAATATCTTGCTTCTGGAAATGAAACAGATATTATTTTAAACGAAGACGCAGATGTGTGGATGACATTTGTCCATGAAGGAGCCGGTAATAAAAATGCCTTGGGATTTTACACCTATAATGTCAACAATCCACCAACATCGGTAAATCAAATAAACGTTGTTACCATCGCTTTCCCGAACCTTTCTTTAGAATTCAGCGGTGGTGGATTACACGCCGGAAATAAAATCTATTTAGGCCAGTTCCCTGCCGGTACCGGAATTGGTTGGGTGTTGTTCCAAAATGCTTTTACAATTGGTGGCTCAGTTAATACTGCCAAACAAAAGTTTTATTCTGACCCAGCTTTTAATCCTGAGGTTGATCCTATCAAGAAGCAGCATAACGTTATTTTATATGATGCCGAAAGGCAATTATTTGTCACCGGTTTTGAAGACCTTAACAGAACCAGCGGCGGAGATAATGATTTTAATGATGCTATTTATTATGTAACTTCAAATCCTGTAACAGCCATTCAAAGTGCTGCAATGCCTTTGGTCGATCCAACAATTATTGATACCGATGATGATGGTGTTTATGATGTGATCGACGATTATCCAACTGATCCGGCAAGGGCTTTTAATAATTATTATCCTGGCGAAAATCAAAAAGGCAGTTTCGCTTTT
>CAJATL010000147.1 GCA_903944895.1 uncultured Bacteroidota bacterium | reverse complement strand
TCCACGACTGGTATCGCAACAATGACATAGCCCATTTTGAAGGTTTTTTTAGTTCGATGTTTTATGCTTTTTTTGCCGCCCAGGGATTTCATACCATTCCTGAGGATACCACCCACAAGGGCAAAATTGATTTAACCATCCTGACAAACACCGGAATTTTTATTTTTGAATTTAAGATGAAATCAAATCCAAAAAATGCCCTTCAACAAATTCAGGAAAGGAAATACCAGCAAAAGTACCTCGCTCAGGGCAAAGAAGTATTCCTTGTCGGGATAGAGTTTGACGAAGATGTTAAGAATATTTCCCGGTTTGAGTGGAAATCAATCATTAAAAACGAAACAAACAAGTAATAATATTACACTTACTTTCCACGAAACCCCCCGCTACAGTTCTGGCAACAGTTATATTTGGATGTGAAGAGGAGACGAAGAAGTGATTGGGTGAAGGGGAGACCAGATGAAGGGGAGACGAAGTGGAAAATTCCAAACAATAAATTCCAAATACTTGCACTGAGCGCAGTCGAAGTGACAAAAAACAATCACAACTCGACAACTATTACAACCCGACAACAATCACAACAAATTCCAAATACTTGCACTGAGGCTGGTCGAAGTGACAAAAAGCAATAACAACCCGAAAACAATTACAACAAATTCCTAATACTTGCACTGAGCTTGTTGAAGTGAAGAACACCAAATCCATCAATGGCCTGACGCGGCAACACCTTACATTATTTAACTATTCGTGTAATCCTTTTAATTTCGCCTTAAAAGGAAGGCTAATTACCGTCAATCACGCTAATTTTCGCTAATAAAAACTATTCGCATAAATTCGCGTTACCCTCTTCATTCGCGTAAATTCACGTTTATCCCTCCTTATTCGCGTTAAGAGGAACGCTAATTTTCGCTAATCAAAATCTATTTTATTTCTTCATTCGCTATATTTGCGTTGATCCCTCTTGATTCGCGTTAACCTTTTACGCCTGCGTTAACAAATTTGCGTTATTTTGCGGTCAAAATAGAAATCATTACGCTTGTTAATCATGACAAAAAGGCTATTCGACATTTGCTTATCGTCCATCTCACTGCTCTTGTTATCACCGTATTTTTTATTGATAGCCCTGGCAATAAAAATTACTATGCCCGGACCGGTATTTTTCAGGCAGGTACGAATCGGTTACCGCTGCAAACCCTTTATTATTCTCAAATTCAGATCGATGATTATCAATAAATCGGAGTTGACGATGACCCTAAAAAGCGATAACAGGATTACCACTTTTGGGAGATTTTTAAGAAAATCAAAAACTGACGAGCTACCTCAACTATGGAATATCCTCATCGGAGAGATGAGTTTTGTAGGTCCCCGCCCGGATGTCCCCGGTTATTCCGATAAACTTAAGGGAGAAGCACAATTGCTTTGGACAGTTAAACCAGGCCTTACAGGTCTCGATTCGATTTCGTACCCCAACGAAGAAGAACTCCTCGACAAGCAGCCCGACCCTCAGCAGTATTATGATGAAGTCCTTTGGCCGGATAAAGTCAGGATCAATGTGCATTACATCAGAAACAGGTCATTCTGGATGGACATGGAAATTTTGATAAGGACCTTGCTTGGAAGATGGAAAAAAGCAGATCCTGCCTTAAGGGTGACTTAATTTGCCGGATTATTTAATCGATGTTCCAAAAGTTGAGATTTTTTTTTCTAATAAGAAAATTGCTGTCATTCGGACCATCGCCTTTTCTAACCATGAACTTTTACGAACATTTCTCTAAATTATTCACCCGTTAGAAAGAAGGAACAAGACCTAATCTGGATAAACCTGAAACAACAAATAACAAAACTCAAATAATTCCTTGATTTATTTTGTCATTTGTCCCGATAGCTATCGGGATGACTTTTGTGATTTCTGCCAAAAAAAAACATCTAATTCAAAAATAAGACTCTATGTTGCATTACTCCCCTCTCATTTTAGGAGAATGGCTCGGGGTGAGGTGATTGATGGATTCGTGTGATTCAGGTTGAAAACATTTAGCCCATTGATCATTAAAAAAGCTAAGGATAAACAGGAATTCAAGCATTTTTCCGCTTACATTTGATGAAGCCACGTAACAAATAATGTTTAACACTACTAACCGATTAAACATTAATTTTTGTTGCAGATTCTTCGCTTCATGCTGTTTCGCTCAGAATCTATTAAAATTTAGTCGGTCAGTAGTGAATGTTTAATTAATCATTTTTAAAAATTATGCTCAAAAAATAAATCCATGATGCGAAAAAGAACTTTGGACTTAGCCAGAAAGCTAAGAATTTTTCAGTTGCTCTCTATTATCTTGTTTATTAATATTGCACTGTGAAAATTCAGGAAACTCATCCAGGAAATTATAGTTATTCAAGATTAATTGAAGCCATTGCCGGTGCCGGTTCTGATGTCAATCTCAGCCAGAATCCTGAACTTCCTGCGCTGATCAGTAAAACGATGAATTGGCCCGTGGTAAGCCTGGTGTTTTTAGCTGACGAAAAACCTGTCGGCTGGTTTGCTGCACTGAATACTGGTAAGGAATGGTTTTCGCTGCCTCACTACAACAACGGTGCCTTTTGGTTAGATAAACAAGGGCTTGATCGCTGGCTCCTGACTAATGAGGTTTCAGTTCAGGTTGATGAACCCTGGTTTTTTAATCGTTTTGTAAACCAAATTGAATATTTTAATAGGATTGATTCAGTCAACAAACTGATGCTAATTACCCTTGAGCCAAATGATTTTAAAGTAATTAATCAACCTGGAAAACCAAATTTCAGACTGCGTCACCGGAGTTATCTGCCTTTGTCACCAAACAGGCTCGAACACAAGACCGACAGTCTGCTTCAACTGGGAGAAAGTTTAGAATCGCAAATGAATGCTTTTCCTTCAGGAATAAGTTACAAAATCCGCAAAGCCTTGCGTAACGGAGTTACAACTCGAACGGGAGGAGCTGAATTACTGGATGATTTCTATCAGGTTTACCGTCAGAATATCTATCATCTGGGATCTTTTGGCCTGCCGAAGCATTTTTTTGAAAAGTTGATGCAGGATTATTCCGGAGGAAAGGCTCAGATTGTCGTCGCAGATTATCAGGGAAAACCAGTTGGAGGAGCCATCCTGCTTACCTGGCTTCATTATGCCGAAAATCCGTGGTTTGCAACACACCGGTCGCACAACTATCTTTATACAAGTTATTTATTACATTGGGAGATGATGAAATCGGCGATAGGAGCGGGCTGTCGGATTTATTCGTTTGGATACAGCACCAAAGGCAGCGGCGTGCATCGTTTCAAGCAACAGTGGGGCACCACCGATCGCACAATTTTTCTCAACAGCAATCATCCGATAGCTTATCAACTAAAAAAAATGCAATATCTTCGCCGCATCATCAGAAAATTGCCATTGGCCTTTACTAAACTTTTCGACAACTACATTGCAACGAAGTACTATTAGCGCAGCAGAAAAAAAACCGGGGATAAATATTCTCAGCATCGACATCGAGGATTGGTTCCTGAGTTATGATTCATCACAGATAAGTTACGATATGTGGCCGGAACTCGAAAGCAGGGTCGGACAAAACACACGTTCTATTCTTAACCTGCTGGCTAATCACAACCAAAAGGCAACCTTTTTTATTCTTGGCTGGATTGCAGAACAACACCCGGAACTGATAAAAGAGATATCGGAAGCTGGCCATGAGATTGGCTATCATTCTTATTATCACGCCATGCCTGTAAACCAGGGAGTGGAGACTTTTGAAGATGACCTGGTCAAAGGACTATCCCTGCTCACAAAGATCACAGGAAAACCAGTCAAATTATACAGGGCGCCGATGTTCTCGCTATGCAATGATTCGGCCTGGACGATACCGATACTGTTGAAGCATGGCATCACGATCAGCAGTTCATACAAATCCCATCATCCATTTAACGACCACAGGATTCCATCGACACCATTTTATTTTGAACATGAGGGCAGTATGTTGATGGAGCTTCCGCTAAACCGGATGAAGGTTCCTTTTTTTAACCTGGTTTATACCGGGAGTGGCTATTTTAGAGTGTTACCTTTGTGGCTGATAGAAAGGTTATTCGATCGCAATGCCTACAATATGACCTACTTTCATCCCCGTGATTTTGATGAACATGTGCCATTTACAAAATTACTTCCGGTTTACCGCAACTGGATGAACCGTTTTGGAAACAGAAGCACCTCTGCTAAACTCGAAGCACTGCTGTCGTCGCGTACTTTCCTTACGATTGGTGAGGCAGCTGTGCAATTTAAAGATAAAGTCTTGCAGATAGTTAAAGTGTGATTGATGAAAATCAGATATTCGGTCAGTGGCAAATGCGAAATAATAGACTTAGTGACAAAGAGAGAGGGAGACAAGGAGACAAGGAGATTAATTGAACCATGCTAAACAAGTGGGCTGATTAACCATTAATTGCAAATTTTTTACCGATGAAAATAAGATCACATAAGGAATTGGAAACATATCAACTCGGTTTTGGTGCATCTATGGAAATTTTCAATTTGACAAAGAATTTTCCAAAAGAAGAGTTGTTCTCATTAACCGATCAGATCAGACGATCTTCAAGATCGGTTTGTTCGAATTTGGCCGAAGCATTTCGAAAAAGAAAGTATCCTAAGTCATTTGTTGCTAAGCTTTCAGATTCTGAAGGTGAGGCCGCTGAAACTCAGGTTTGGCTGGATTTTTCTTTAGCCAGTAAATATATTGACGAGCAAACTTATTTAGACCTTTACCACAAGTATGATCAAATCCTTGGTAAACTCGTCAACATGTCACTCCATCCTGAAAAATGGTACAATTGATTCTCACGATGTCTCTCAATCTTGAAGTTTCTCAGCCTCTATGTCCCTCAGTCTCTTTGTCTTTAGGTTTCTTAGTCAGATATCTCAAAACCTAATAAAAATCAAATATTCAACCCTTCATGAGTAAAATTTTAATGAGCAATAAAAATCGAATATTTTGCCTGGCTTTGGTTGTCATCCTGGTAATGCTTTCATTTTTCCTCATTCACAACGCAGGAACTTACCTTGTCCGTAAAGATCCGCCGGTTAAAGGTGATGCAATGTTAATCCTTATGGGTTCTATCTCCGACAGGGTGCTCGAAGCCGCCGATTTGTATCAGATCGGTATGGCTCCGAAGCTTTTGATTGTCGAAGAAAGTATGGGCTCGGCTAAAATGCTCCGTTCAAGGGGGGCAACGCTTATCAGTAATACCCGGCAATGCAGCAATATTGCCACCGAACTTGGAATACCTGCATCAGAAATTACGATAATTCCTGGCGAAGCCACCAGTACGAAAATGGAAGCACGCCTGGTGTGCGAATACATCCTTCAGAATGGCGGAATCGACACATTGTTGATTGTCACTTCCCCGGCTCATACCCGCAGGGCCGGAATGATTTTCGACAATGCCTTTTCAAAATATGGGCTTAAAGTAACGATAATCTCCTGTCCTTCAAAATATGGCAGTTACAATGGTAAAAACTGGTACCTGAAACGCGAAGAAGTTCAGGATGTCATTTTTGAATACATAAAACTGTTTACTTTTGTAACCATCGAAAGATTCAGGAAACCATAATCCGAAGTTTTCATTTGACTATATAATTTGCGGTTAATGGCACTCCAGGGAAGATTTAGAGCAGGTTTATTAAAGATAAGTAATTAACAGAAGTGATTGATTTATTCAGCAACAGATCATAAAAATGAAGACAAATTTATTTCAGCAATACAAAGTTTTTTCAAGTGGTAAATATGGTTTTGTTATCGATGTAGCCCTGTTTGCTATCATTACTGTTGTTTTTCACTACTTCTGGTGGAATTTTCTCGGTTTTTTCCGTGCTACCGGCTTTTATGAAGCAGTTTCCTCTTGGCTCGCCACCCAGGTTTATCTGGGTGCCCTCTGGATAAATATTCATTTGCTGGGATTAGACATCATTCCCGACAATCTCACAAATACGCTTAATTTTCCATCGATCGGCTACATTACCGTAAATGAGAGCTGCTCGGGTTTTAAACAGTTTTACCAGATATTTTTTCTGTTTCTGTTGTTTCCGGGACCATGGAAACACAAAGCCTGGTTTATTCCGGCGTCGATAGGGGTGATGTTTCTGGTCAATATTCTGCGGATTATCCTGTTGTCGGTATTCCTGATTCACTGGCCTGCACAGTGGGATTTCTTCCATCTTTGGGTGATGCGGCCATTTTATTATGTGGTGATTTTTGCCGAATGGGTGATCTGGGTAGAGTATTTTGCAAAGAAACGAATCATTTAATCCCACATTCCACAACAAATATTCGTTCATTCCATTCCCACCGTAGCGTGATTACGGCAAAGGCATCAACTTCCACTATTCCATTATTCCATTATTCCAATCTTCCACCATTCCAATCTTCCCCCCGATAGTTACCAGGGTTCCATTCTTCCATTCTTCCATTCTTCCATCATTCCATCATTCCATCATTCCATCATTCCATCATTCCATCATTCCATCATTCCATCATTCCATCATTCCATTCTTCCATCATTCCATTCTTCCATCATTCCATCATTCCATCATTCCATTCTTCCTTCCTTACACCCCCTCAAAAACCTTATCAAGTTCCTTAAATATCCTGGCGAAATCCACCTCTGTCAGATTTGACCCTGAAGGCAGGCATAGTCCGGTTTCGAAAAGATGTTCGCTGGTGCCGTTTCCATAAAAAGGCGAATTTGCAAAGACTGGCTGCAGATGCATCGGTTTCCAGAGAGGTCGTGATTCGATATTGTCCTTTTCGAGTGCCACACGGATGGTTTCCCTGGTAATACCTTTGTTTTTTTCGGGTTCAACGGTAATGGTAGTCAGCCAGCGGTTGGCGAAAAAGCCATCAGGCTCGAGTAAAAGGTCTATCCGGAATCCCCGGTTGTTTACTTCGGTAAAATATTTTAAGTAACGTTCAAAGTTGCTGCGACGCTGGTTCACCCGTTCGTTGATGACCATCATCTGGCCGCGGCCGATGGCAGCGACAACATTACTCATCCTGTAATTATAGCCGATTTCGCTGTGCTGATAATGGGGAGCCTGATCTCTTGCCTGGGTGGCAAGGAAGCGGGCTTTTTTTATGAGTGCCTCATCTGACGAAAGCAAAGCCCCACCGCCTGAGGTGGTAATGATCTTATTTCCGTTGAACGACAGTATCGACAATTTTCCATACGAGCCACACATTTTGCCGTCGATATGTGCACCAAGCGCTTCGGCAGCATCCTCGACAAGCGGAATATCGTAACGTTCGGATAAATCTTTGAATGCCTTCATTTTTGCAGGCATCCCATAAAGGTGAACCACGATGATGGCGGCAGGTTTTTTTCCTTTTCGGATGCAGTCTTCGATGGCCTGTTCCGTATAGATAGGATCCATATTCCAGGTATCTTTTTCAGAATCCACAAAAACAGGAATGGCACCCTGATAAACAATGGGGTTAGCTGAAGCCGAAAAGGTAAAACTCTGGCAGATCACCAGATCGCCGGGTTTAACGTTAAGCAGGATAAGTGCGAGATGCAGGGCAGCAGTCCCGGAGCTGAGTGCCGCTGCATGGCTGTTTCCTGTGAAAGTTTGCAAATCTTGTTCAAGGCCGTCGACATGCGGTCCCAGTGGGGCAATCCAATTGGTGTCGAACGCTTCTTTTACAAATATTTCTTCATGACCGCTCATGTGGGGTGAAGAAAGCCAGATTTTTGTATTCATCAATAGTATGTTTTCAATGAGAATTAAGGCTGCAAAACTAAGATTAAACTGCCAATCTTCACCAATCGAAAATTATCCGGTTTCTTCTTTCGTGTTAATTCGCTTTAATTCTTCCTCATTTGTGTTACAATTTTCCTTTTATTTTACGAACAACAAATTCCAAACAACAAATTCCAAACAACAAATTCCAAACAACAATGCTTAACACAAAGAAAAATACAGACTGATTCCACAACGTGAAGGAGAAACAACGAAAGATTATCTGTACAAATCATTCCTGACCTTATCCAAAAAACCTGCAACAGAATTACTTTCTGAATTGTATTAGGAGCGATGGTCGATCGAAGACTTCTTCAATTTTGTTGGTGCTATGGGGTTTGACAGAGCTTCGACATTTAATCTGAACATCAGGTACGGAAAAATGTCGTTGGCTTTGTTGGCACAGGCTGCAACTTATGAGTTAAGAAAAAAACTGCCAAAACCATACAATCGTTGGAATTCATCGCATTTGGCAGATGCAGTATTTTCAAAAATGGATGGAGATATCAAGGTGAAAAACGATACCATCATTGTAACTTGTTATAATGCACCAAAGGAATTAAAATTGCAAAATAATTATCAGAACTTACCATCCAAATTGATAGCTGAAGGAATAGACTCAAGAATACCCTGGCTTTATGATTTCAAATTGGATTTCAGATTTAAATAACATTTACTAAAACGAATACCCCCTAAAAAAACCCCGATAACTATCGGGGTTCCACCATTCCATCCTTCCATTGTCGAATCGTCGAATTGTCACATTTTTGCATTCTTCCATTGTCGAATTGCCTCCCCGATAGCTATCGGGGTCGAATTACCAAATTCTTCCATCATTCCACTCTTCCATTGTCGAATTGTCGAATTGCCACATTCTTCCATTCTTCCATCATTCCATTTTTTCCAACCTTCCATTCTTCAAAACCGGCACCACATCCACCGCATCCAACGTAAAGCAATATTCCAAAACATCGTCAACGCCTAACATTCGGAGACGTTTGCGGTGTGCGGCTTTCTGGATGTAACCTAAAAGGTCGGGTTTGGCAGTTTTCCAGAGATCAAGCGAGGCTAAGGCTGAATCGCATTGAATGTCGAAATCTTTGCTTTCGGTAAGTTTTTCAATGAGCGCGCCAGCAAAAATGCTGTCTTCAAGGCAAAACATGTTTTTCCATCCCGAACAAAGAATGACGATGTTTTTGTCGGTTTTTATCAGGAAATCAGCAAGTGCCGAAAGGTTAATGAAAGCCCCGAGAACAACGGCTTCGGAGGATTTCGCCATTTCCATGGCAACCGTTCCGTTGGTTGTCGAAAAGACGATTTCGAGCCCCGAAACATCATTTTTCATGAAATCGAAAGCGGAGTTTCCAAAATCAGCAAAATCAAGCATGAGGCCGTCGCGCTCGGCAGCAACGGCAAATCCTTTTTGTTTAAATTCCTTAGCCTCTTCAAGCGAGGAAACCGGAATTACCGACTTTGCCCCGCAGGCAATGGCTGCACAAATGGAGGTTGTTGCCCGCAAAATGTCAACCACAACAGTCACATTATTTGGGTCAAGTTAATTTTATGGGGAGAAGGGTATCTTTGCGGAAAAAAAGGCATGATGGAAATAGAGCTTGTTAGGTATTTTTTACCTGAAGAACTGTTAGAAAATTTTGATGTTGTTTTGGTACAAGAGTTAGGGGAGTTA
>CAJATL010000146.1 GCA_903944895.1 uncultured Bacteroidota bacterium | reverse complement strand
GACGAAATAAACACATAAGGCAATGCAGGTAAATCCTTCTCGATTTCATGTTGTAATTCGGCATCTAAAAGATCAGATTTGGTGATAGCCAGTAATTTTGACTTATCGAGCATTTCAGGATTGTACTGTTTAAGTTCATTAAGTAAAATCCCGTATTCCTCAATAATGTTTTTACTGTCGGCCGGAACCATAAACAGCAGGATCGAATTTCGCTCGATGTGCCTTAAAAACCGCAGCCCAAGGCCTTTTCCTTCATGAGCACCTTCGATAATCCCGGGAATATCGGCCATGATAAATGATCGATAATCATGATAAGGCACGATTCCAAGATTTGGCGTAAGCGTGGTAAAAGGATAATCTGCAATTTCGGGTTTGGCTGCCGAAATCACCGACAACAGTGTTGATTTTCCGGCATTTGGAAATCCAACCAAACCAACATCGGCAAGCAGCTTCAACTCCAGTATTTTTATCGTCTCAACTTCGGGTTCGCCGGGTTGGGCATATTTAGGAGCCTGATGCGTTGGCGATTTAAAATGGTCGTTGCCCAGACCTCCGCGGCCTCCGGGGACTAAAATGCGTTCTTCGTTGTGTTCGTTAATTTCAAAATCGATTTCACCGGTTTCGAAATCCCTTGCCACAGTTCCCAAAGGAACTTCAAGGTAAACGTCGGCACCATTGGCACCGGTTTTTAACGATGAACCGCCATGACCACCAGGTTCAGCCTTAATGTGCTTGGTGTATTTTAGATGGAGTAAAGTCCAGAGTTGTTTATTCCCTTTGAGGATAATGTGCCCTCCACGGCCTCCATCACCGCCATCAGGGCCACCGCGTGGGTTCATGCGGTCGCGGTGAAAATGCGCTGACCCTCCTCCTCCATGTCCCGAGCGGCAGTAAATTTTAACATAATCCACAAAGTTTGAATTGGCCATAGTTTTATTCCTTACCGATAAGTGTGTAAATATCCGGATAATTACGTGCCAGCCCGTCGTAGTCGAGGCCATAGCCAATAATAAAATCATTTGGGATTTCGAGCCCTATATAATCAATGGGGAAATCTTTTAAAAAAGCGTCCGGTTTAAAAAGCAGCGTAGCAAGTTTTACCTCGGCTGCCTCAAGGTGTTTTAGTTTTTCGATGGTATTGCTCATCGTAATACCAGTATCCACAATGTCTTCGACAATGATCACCGTGCGGCCGCGAAGTACTTCGTCGAGACCAATCAATTCGCGAACTGTCGAAGTTGAAGTAGTCCCGACATAGGACGACAATTTCACAAAAGAAACCTGGCACTCAAAATTTATCCGCTTCAACAAATCGGCAGCAAACATGAATGCTCCATTTAGTACAACCAAAAACAGTACATCTTTACCGCCAAAGTCGCTGTTTATTTGCTCAGCCATTTTATCGATGGTCTGCTGGATTTTTTCGGATGAAATGAAAATTTCAAATTCCTTGTCGTGAACCTTGATTTTATTGATTTTATCGCTCATCATTAGATAATTTGGGCAAAGATAAGCCTAAAATACAAAGTAAAATTTAGAATAAGTATTAAATTTGCCGGCTTTGAAAACTTTAAATGATAAAAATATGAAACCAAAAGTGAGCATAATTATGGGGAGTACCTCTGATCTTCCGGTGATGGAAGGCGCTGCCAAAGTTTTGAACGAACTAAAAATTCCTTTTGAAATGCATGCTTTATCGGCACACCGCACTCCCGAAAAAGTTGAAGAATTTGCTAAAACGGCAAGTTCGCGGGGAATCCGGGTAATTATTGCAGGAGCTGGAATGGCTGCACACTTGCCGGGCGTAATTGCTTCGATGACGCATATTCCGATAATTGGAGTGCCCATCAAATCGTCCCTCGACGGAATGGACGCGTTATTGGCTATTGTGCAGATGCCTCCCGGAATTCCTGTGGCAACAGTTGCCATTAATGGCGCTCAAAATGCCGGTATTCTTGCAGCCCAAATGCTGTCGATTGCCGACGAGGAACTGAATACCCGGATTATTGCCTTTAAAGAAAATCTGAAGAATAAAATTTTAAAGGCTAATGAAGAGTTATCCAAAATCAATTTTGAATATAAAATTTAGTAAGGCAGCATAACACTATTTTAGATTGCCGGCAAATCATCAATTTCCACAATAAAAATTTCTTTCATGGTAGTTCAAGAAGAAACAGCGCTTAAAGTTGCACAGTCCTTATTAAAAATAAAAGCCATCAAGTTAAGCTTAAAAAGCCCCTTTACCTGGGCTTCCGGCTGGAAATCGCCCATTTATTGCGACAACCGCATTACTTTATCGTATCCTTCGATCCGGACTTACATCCGGCAGCAATTTGTAAAAATTATCAACGATGAATTTGGTGACATCGATCTTATTGCAGGTGTAGCAACCGGCGGAATCGCTCATGGCGCTCTGGTAGCGCAGGATCTGGGACTTCCATTTGCCTATATAAGAAGCTCCGCAAAAGATCATGGTCTGGCAAAAAATATCGAAGGCGTCGTCGAATCGGGCCAATCGGTGATTGTAATCGAAGATTTGATTTCAACCGGTGAAAGCAGCATCAAGGCAGTAAAAGCTTTGAAAGATGCAGGTGCAAACGTAAAAGGACTTTTGGCTATTTTTACCTATGGTTTTGATGTTGCCGAAGAAAAATTCAAAGATGCTGCCTGCCCGGCTTATGCTTTATCCGATTACAAATTCCTGATTCAGCAAGCTTTGGCCGACAACTTTGTAACCGAAAACGACATCGAATCATTGAAAAACTGGCGGAAAAATCCATCCGGATGGCCAAATAATTAATTCCACACTATGACAAGCTTTTTAAGTGATCCTGTCGTAATTACCGCAAATCCGGAGCAGCTTTTTGCTTTTTTAGGGAACATGAACAACTTCCGGTACATCATGCCCGAACAAATCGAAGACTGGCAATCTGACGAAGAATCGTGTTCGTTTTTTATTAAGAACCTGGGGAAGCTGGGCATGAAAAAACCAGCCTTTATTGAACCTGAAAGGATGCAGTTTTCGTCATCAGAAACATCGAAAGTTAAATTTAACCTGGTATTTCACGCTAAAAACCTGGGCCCCGATAATCTGGAAATTAGCTTTGAGATATTATCAGAAATGAATTCCTTTGTAGAAATGATGGCAAAACGACCCTTGACAAATTTTGTTAACATCCTTACCACCAATTTGAAACATTTTTTAAATGGCTGAAAAAGCGACGTTATCACAGGTCAAAATTTCCATCCCATTCATTTTTGATTTCGGTAAAAATGTTTTTTATTCTAAATCAGCTTTTAATGAAAACTTAAATACTATTTTTACCCATTCAAACCTGATCGATTTAAAAAGATAAATATTTGCTAAGCGCGTGAAGATAATTTCATTTTTTCTGTACCCGATCGCATTGATTTACGGAATGATAAATTTTTTTCGTAATAAATGTTATGATTGGGGGATCTTTAAAAAAACGGCATTTGGTTTTCCGGTAATAGCGGTCGGGAACTTATCAATGGGAGGCTCCGGAAAGACTCCACATGTGGAGTACCTGGTACGTTTGCTTAAAAACAATTTCAATCTGGCAACATTAAGCAGGGGTTATGGCAGGTCGAGCAAAGGATTTATCATCGCAACAACAAAATCTCATTCAAGGGAAATTGGAGATGAGCCAGTTCAGTTTAAACAAAAGTTTCAGGATATCGTTGTAGCCGTTGACGAAAAGAGGGTTCACGGCATCAAACAAATTAAAAACAAATACCCAAAAACCGAAATCATTATCCTCGACGACGCATTTCAACACCGCGCTGTAAAACCTGGTTTAAATATTTTACTTACCGATTTCCACAACCTTTATCCCGAGGATTATCCTTTCCCATCAGGGCGTTTACGCGAATTCAGGAGTGGAGCCAAGAGAGCCGACATCATTATCGTAACCAAAACCCCGACCATACTTTCACCAATTACCATAAGACGTATCCACGGATTGATAAAGCCCAGGCCTTATCAAAAACTCTATTTTTCATACATAAAATATGGTCCAATTACACTGATGCCCGGAAGCAAAGCCCCCGAAATTCCTGATAAATTCAATACGGTACTCCTGTTTGCAGGTATCGCCAATATTTATCCTTTGGAAGAACATGTTAGAGGCCTGACCAATCACCTCGAAATCCTTCCCTTCAGCGATCATCACGACTATACTAACAAAGATTTCGACAAAATCAGAGAAAGATTTGAGGATATCTACACCAGAAATAAAATAATAATCACAACCGAAAAAGACGCGATGCGCCTTTGTCTCCCTGAAGTTCCCGAATTTATCAGCGATCTGCCGATTTACTACATCCCTATCGAAATCAAAATTCACAGGGATTTCAGGAAAGATTTTAACGATCAAATTATAAATTATGTTACAGAAAATACAGCAAACAGTAGATTTTATACAAAGCCTGACAGCAATTAAGCCTGAAGTTGGCATTGTTCTCGGTACCGGTTTAGGAAATTTTGCCAACGAAATTAATATTACGGATACCATCCCATATTCACAAATTCCTAATTTTCCTATTTCGACTGTGAAAGGCCATTTTGGTCAGCTCATTTTTGGGATGATCGGCCAAAAACCGGTAGTGGCCATGCAGGGGAGATTTCATTTTTACGAAGGCTATTCGATGGAAGAAGTAACTTTTCCCATCAGGGTCATGAAATTCCTGGGCATCAAAACCCTCATCCTCTCAAATGCCAGCGGCGGAACTAATCCAAATTTCAGTGTAGGGGACATTATGATTATCGAAGACCACATCAACCTTACCAACCATAACCCGCTGATTGGGAAAAACGATGAAAATCTTGGCCCAAGGTTTCCGGATATGAGCGAAATTTATAACAAAAAACTGATAAGCAAAGCCATCGAAATAGCCAAAAAACACGGCCTCGAATACCAGATTGGCGTTTATGCTGCGGTTACAGGCCCAAATTACGAAACCCCTGCCGAATATCGCTATATCAGGAAAATCGGTGCAGATGCTGTTGGGATGTCAACCGTGCCTGAGGCTATTGTTGCGAGACACATGAATCTTGCATGCTTTGCAGTTTCGGTAATTTCGGATTTAGGTGTGGAAGGTAAAATTGAGAAAATTACCCACGAAGGCGTTATTGACGCGGCAAGTTTAGCCGAGCCAAACATGACAAAAATCATCAAAGAATTGATCGAAACAATCTAATCGGCAGGAAAGCTAAAATCCAGGATTTTCAATCTCCATTTATCTTCAAGATCGATTTTGCGAATCACAAACTGCTTCATCAGCAAACCGGAGCCAAGCAGTGCTCCGGTGGCAATTAAGGTGCTTTCGGCAATTACCGGGCTGTCGTTATTGATAATTCCATTTAAAGCATCCAGCGAAAAGTAAAAAACACCTGCGGAGATTGCTGCACCCGAAAAAATACGCATTAACTCACGCTTGCGCAATACCCGGCTGATTTCGGCTAGTTTAATTTCGTTATAATTTTCAACAACAATGGTCGAATCATTGATCCCGGTTAAGCTCCCAGAAAAAACCAGGTTATCGCGCTTAGTTTCAACCGTAATTTCATCACCCACCTTGTATTTATAATTTTTTACGGTTCCTGCTTTTTCGAGTACCAGTAATTTTTGCCCCATCATTATAAATGAAGGAAGGATAAAAAAGGCTATCAACAAGATCAGGAATTTTGAGATCCTCATAAAAAGTATGCAGTTTTAATAAAATACTATTTCAATATTTTAATGCTTTTTACAACTATTTCATTCGGGCCACAACACCCGCGATGTTTTCGATAGAAATGATTTTATCGACGGCATTGAGTTTAATGGCCTCTTTAGGCATCCCAAACACAACACACGATTTTTCGTCCTGGGCAATGGTCATTGCGCCGGATTTCTTCATTTCGAGAAGGCCCTGCGCGCCATCGTCGCCCATACCGGTCAAAATTATGCCTACAGCATTTGATCCGGCTACCATTGCCACCGAGCGAAACAAAACATCCACCGATGGCCTGTGCCTGTTCACCAATTCACCATCAGTGACTTCAACAAAATAAGTACCTCCCCGTCTTTTCAACAACATGTGACGATTTCCGGGGGCGATCAGCACTTGTCCGCGCATCAGTTTGTCGCCATTCTCGGCTTCTTTAACCGAAACAGGCAATAAACTGTCAAGCCTTTCGGCAAATGATCTGGTAAATATTTCGGGCATGTGTTGAACGATCACAACCCCGGGCGAATCCGTATTCAGCCCCTGGAGAAACGTTTTGATAGCTTCGGTGCCTCCCGTTGAAGCGCCGACTGCAATAATTTTATCGGTTACTTCGTAAACTTTTTTTATTGCGATCTCCGGAATCACCGCATCCACAGTAAATTTTTCGCGTACCGGTGTTGGAGTATGATCTGATCTTCTGGTCAGATTTGAAGCAGCGGCAGCTTTTACGGCATCAATAATGGTAATTCGGGCTTCCTCGAAAAATTCTTTTGAGGCAAGTCTTGGCTTTGGGATTACATCAACAGCGCCACATTCGAGTGCTTTGATGGCATCACTGGAGCCTTTCTGTGTCATCCCTGAAATAATGATTACAGGTATCGGATGCTGCGACATGATCTTTTTAAGAAAAGTAAGACCATCCATTTTTGGCATATCAACGTCGAGGGTGATAACGTCAGGAATTTCCATTTTAATTTTTCTGGCTGCCATAAATGGGTCACTGGCTGTGGCCATAACCTCAATCATGTCGTCGGATTGCAGAATCGTAGCGATCGACTGACGCACCACGGCCGAATCGTCGACGATCAAAACCTTGATTTTACTCTTCATGGCGACTGGTGTATTTGATTTTCCATAGGAAACTTCTCTGCCAAATTAAAAATTACTACGGTAATTATTTACCTTTTATCATTTTGATAAACAGGAGATCTAAAAAATCATACCTTATTCCTGAAAATAATAATTATCCATTAATTTCGGGTGAATTATTGTTGGTGAGGAATTTTAAAAATACATCACCGGTATTTGTGTTAAAAAGTACTTTCCGGCCTTTGATGCCACCGGTGCTTGATGCAATAATGTTAATCCCCGCTTTTAAAAGCAAGCCCTGCGCTAACTCAATATTACGCATCCCGATATTGTAGGTTTGAGATTGTGAGCTTAACATACTTGCTCCTCCAAAAATCTTTGCCACCATATTTTCTTTAGAACTACCCTGCGAAACCATTTTATCGATCAAGACTTCGATAGCAATATTCCCAAATTTTGGCGATGCTAAACCTGCTCCATTCCACAGCGGCAAAATGAAATGATTCATTCCACCGAATTTCATCCTGAAATCCCAAATACAAACTGCAACGCAGGAACCAAGCAAAGTTGAGAGGATGTGAGGCTCCCTTTCGACCGTCAAACCAGCGGGATAGATAAATTTAGTTTTAGTATTTTCCATCACTTTCAGAAAATTTCACCTTCCTCAAACAAAAATTCCTGACCGCTACCCGAAAAACCATCAGTTTCCATCCCCTCCGGAGGTTGAGGAATCGTAACAGTGAAAGTGCTGCCTTTTCCAGGCTCGCTTTTTACGTCGATGTTGCCATTTAAAAATTCCAGGTATGTTTTTATGATCGATAAACCCAGCCCATTTCCTCTGTTTTCGGTATAAATGTCGTGATTGAGCTGGACAAAGCGGTCAAAAATAATTTGCAGGTTTTCGGGGGCGATACCTTTTCCAAAATCCTCAACCTCAAAAACCAGTTTATCATCAACAATATCAGCGCGAATGATGATCTTCCCAGGGCCAAAACTGCACGAAACAGCATTAACCAACAAATTGGAGAGTATCATCTTCACTTTTTCAGGATTCGTCCGGAAGCTGAAATCCGCAGGTTTTTGGGATAAACCATTTTCAAACTCAAAAACCAGTTTGCGTTTTTCGGCAAAATCTTTGAATCGTTCGATTTCTGACTGAAATAATTCTGCAATATTCACGATGTAAAACTCAGGATTAAGCTCTCCGGCTTCAATTTCGGCAGATGCAAAAATATTGGCAAGCTGAAGATCGAGACTAAAGGCTTCCTCATGAATTAACGTGGCCTGCTCCCGGGTAATGTTTTCGGATAAATGGTTACTGGTTGATAAATTCTTCGATAGCGACAGTATCGATGAAAGCGGATTGATGATTTCGTTACGAATGTTCGAAAGAAAATGTGATTTCAGCTTTTCCGATTCGAGGAGCTTGGCATTAACACTTAAAAGTTCTTCGTTCAGAAGCTTTAGTTCAGTATTGTTTCGTTGATTTTCGCTGATTCTCTTTTTTAGTTCAGCAAGTAGTTCTTCGTCAGTTAAATGATGCATAGCTATGAGTACTTTATTAGA
Source organism: uncultured Bacteroidota bacterium (assembly GCA_903944895.1). Classification (GTDB taxonomy): domain Bacteria; phylum Bacteroidota; class Bacteroidia; order Bacteroidales; family 4484-276; genus CAJATL01. The sequence continues at coordinate 10,721 of CAJATL010000146.1, read as the reverse complement.
ATTTTATTCAAAGTTTCGGCAGTAAAGGGTTTCGAGATATAATCGTCCATCCCGGCTTCGATACACTTTTCTTTATCGCCCAGCATCGCATTGGCAGTCATAGCAATGATGGGTGTTTTTTCGATAATCTGGTGTTCATTTTCGTATTTTCGTATCATCCGTGTTGAGGTAAAACCATCGATTTCGGGCATTTGAACATCCATCAAAACAAGATCATAGGTATTGGAAATGAATTTTTCGTAGGCAATTTGTCCGTTTGCTGCCACATCAACCGAATGACCTAGTTTTTCGAGGTGTATGCTTGCGACTTTCTGGTTTACAATATTATCTTCGGCGAGTAAAATCACCAGGTTTTCCTTACTTCCTTTTGGGGATGTTAAAGTTTCGATGGCCTGTTTTTGAAGTGTTTGGGTTTTTGATTTCCTTAAAATCATCGTAAACCAGAAATTCGAACCTTTGGATTTCTCGCTGATGACACCGATTTCGCCGTCCATCATTTCGACAAGGTTTTTCGAAATTGCAAGTCCAAGCCCGGTTCCGCCATGGGTTCGGGTTGTTGATGCATCAACCTGAGAAAACGATTTGAAAAGCTTATTCACGCCTTCGCTTGAAATTCCTGCGCCTGTATCGATAATTTCGATTTTTATTTTTTCGGAAGTTTTAGTCCTCGACAACATGCTTACCTTGACTTCGATACCGCCTTTAGGGGTAAATTTTACGGCGTTCGAAATCAGGTTAAGAATTACCTGTCGGATCCTTGTCGGGTCGCCATTTACAATTCTGGGGATATCGTTATCAATAAAAATCTTCAGATAAAGTCCCTTTTCCGAACATTTAAACCCGAATGATTTAATGGTATCTTCGACGAGTTCATGAATGTCGAAATCAATATTTTCGAGTGAAACACGTCCGGCTTCAAGTTTGGAAAAGTCGAGGATATCATTAATAAGGTTAAGCAGCGAATTTGCTGACGATCGCACAATCCTGACATATTCCTGCTGGCTTGGTGTAAGTTCGGTGTTATATAAAAAGTCCGACATTCCGATGATTCCATTAATCGGAGTTCGGATTTCGTGGCTCATGTTGGCGAGAAATTCACTTTTTGTACGGAGTGCATTTTCAGCTTCTTCCTTGGCTAAGCGGATTTCCTCGGCTGCCCGTTTGAGTTGGAGATGATTTTTAACCCTGGCAAGAAGTTCGATTTCACTGAACGGCTTGGCAATATAATCAACAGCTCCTATCTCAAAACCCTTTTTAATGCTTTCGGAATCGATAATTCCAGTAAGAAAAATAACCGGGATTTCGGCTGTTTTAGGATTTTTCTTCAAACGTGCGCACACTTCAAAGCCATCCATCCCCGACATAATTACATCCAAAAGCATAAGATCGAAAGGATACAATGAAGCCGTTTTTAAAGCCGTACGACCATCCGCGGCAGTAAAAATCAAATAGTCTTCACAACTGAGAACACTTTTAATCCTTGCGAGATTAAGCTCGCTATCATCAACAATAAGTATTTTGTATGGTTCTGATTTATTCATGCCGTAGTTATTTTTTAGATGGAATTTTACAATAAATTGTTGGCTTGATTCGCTGAAGCGGCAAAATATTGTTGTCGAGGATCGATTCGGAATGGCCAATAATCAGATAGCCCCCATTTTTTAGTTTAGTACACAAATTTCCTAATACCTGTATTTGCGTAATCCTCTCGAAATAAATGAGTGTGTTGCGGCAAAAAATCAAATCGAATTCACTGTGATTAAACTTCTCAACCTCCATGAGGTTATGTCGTTCAAAAGTAATTTTCGCTCGGATAGAAGGAACAATTCTGACATCTTTTTTTGTGGAATCCTTACTCTTGAGGAGATAATTTTTTTTCATACTCAAGGGGATTACCGTAACTTTACTTTCGGGGTAGATAGCCTGGCTCGCAAACTGCAACACCCTTGTCGAAATATCAGTTGCATAAATATGATAATCGAATTCCGGATGCAGAGCTTTGAACTCGCTGAGGGTTATGGCGGTGGTGTATGGCTCCTCCCCTGTTGAACAGCCTGCACTCCAAACTTTAAAAACTTCACCCGATCTGATCGTCGGTAATTTTTCGACGAGGATCTTTTCGTAGAGAAATTCGAAATGTTCAGGCTCACGAAAGAAATCGGTTTTATTTGTTGTAACAACATCAATCATATTAACCAATTCGATTTGTTTGCCCTCGTTGCTAAATAAAAAATCGATGTAATCGGTAAAATTGTCAATTTTCCGAGCCTTGAGCCGGCTGCGCAACCTCCCCTGCAGCAGCAATTTTTTCTGGATAGGCATTTTTATGCCATATTCCTGAAAAATAAAACTGCTCAGCGTTACAAATTCTGCATCCGACATCTTAACCTGGAAATGACTATTTACATCTAAAACTGCCATAAAATGTGCCTGTTACAGCCTATCATCAAAAACCGGTTGACTAGTATTTTTCAAAATCCCTATCTAAATCATCGGAGCCAAGTTTTAAACTAACACCACCTTTTTGGTTGCTGCGGATTTTTAGCGTTTTGGTAGTATTTAAAGGAATCTGCGAAGATTTCTGGTAATACTGGTTTTTCCCTTTCACACTCAAACTTTCATTTCGCACGGTGAAAAAAGCTATGGTTTGCCTGAGTTGTTCGGCCTGTCCAGATAATTCTTCTGAATTTGTTGCCAGTTCTTCGGCAGAGGCAGCATTTTGTTGAATGATCTGATTAAATTGCTGAATGGCATCATTGATTTGTTCGGCTCCTGAATTTTGCTCGATGCTTGCGGCAGAAATTTCCTGCAACAATTCGAGTGTATGTTTAATCTGAGGAACGATGCTATTGAAAAGTACCCGTGATTGATCCGCCAGGCTTACGCCAGATCTGGAAACCTTGTTAATTTCGGTTGCAGCCACCTGGCTTCGCTCGGCAAGTCGCTTAACTTCATCGGCCACAACAGCAAATCCACGTCCGTGTTCGCCTGCACGGGCAGCTTCAACAGCAGCATTTAACGACAAAATATTGGTTTGATAGGCAATGTCGCCAATTATCGAAATTTTTTCGGCTATTTCTTTAATTCCCTCAGCTACCAGCAATACATTCTGGCTCCCCGACTGAATATCTTTTGTGGCAAGCTGAGCGATTTGTTCGGTTTTTTGGGCGTTGGCCGTATTTTGAGAAATATTTGCCGACATTTGCTCCATTGATGCTGCAATTTCTTCGGCTGATGAGGCCTGATCGCTGCTGCCTTGCGAAACCAACTGAGAAGTTAAACTCATCTGACTGCTTGCCACGGCAATATTTTCGGCTGCATTCTGAACGGAACTGATAACTTCCTGCAGTTTATTTTTCATTTCCTCCAAAGCCTTTGCAAGCATCCCGATTTCATCGTTTTGTTCGATATCAAGCTCGGCTAAAAGGTTTCCACTGGCAATCGACTGAGCAAATGCCACACCTTTTTGTATCGGAGTTTTTATGGAATAGGTTACTTTCCAACCCAAATAAATACTTAAAAGGATTGCAACAAGCAGACCTATGATCAGAATGTTTGATGAGGTTTTCGAATTACTGATTACAGTATCGGCAAATGCTATGGCAAAATCGGAACTTTGGATTAAGATATCATTAAAAGTCTTTTCAACCCGCCCAACGATGGTGGTTAAGTTGTCGCTTAACTTCTTAACTTCGTTTGCATCGCTGATGTACGAACTCATTGCCGTTTTGTATGCTGCGGCAGATTGTTGTATTCCCTGAATGAGTTGTTTATCGGAGAGATCATTGTTTTGCTGATCAAGTTTTTTAGCATAAAAATCAATTTCGTCAAACTTCTTAAACGCCTCATCAAAATAGGAGGAATTCCGCCTGGCCTGGCCTTTAAAATTGTTCATCCTTATAAAATTACCCTGATCGAGAATATTATTAATCATGGTTATCTTTTCAAGTCTTGAGCGCTTGGCAGTCCTGTTAATTATTTCATTAGCCAGGGAAGCTTCCTGGCTGCGCAAAAAATTAAAACAATTTTCGATGAAGACTTCAGCGGCTTCATCCATGATTCCGGAGTGTTTATTTAGGCTCGATGCCAGTTGTGTGATTTCTTTTATCGACTGCTCGATATTTTCCAATGCATTTAAGGCTTCCTCCATGCCTTTTGAGAAATCATTTTCGCTATTGTCGCGCAGAGCAACACTACGGGCATCGTTCAGGATAAGCTTCAATTCGCCTACGCTGATTTTTGCCTTTTCGAGATATTGTTCATCTTTACTCACCGCAAATGAATTGATGGCTTCATTTGTAACAAAGAGCGACCGTTCAAGTTTTTCGGCAATTACCAGCTCAGGCAGACTATGCCCGGCAAGTTGCCCTGAGTCGTAAATGATGCGCTGTAATTGAAAAATGGCTACTCCACCCAAAATCATCAGAATCATAATTATCAGGCCATATCCTAAACCCAGTTTTGTTCCAATATTATAGTCATTCCATTTCATGTAGTTGCCTCCGTAAATGTTTAATTAGCTTTTTTATTTATTTTCTCTTTTTTTAATTTCTCAACAGTTTTTTCGGTTTGCTCTTGCAAATCAATGATTTCTTCTGTCGAAAACACCGAATTCATATTAAGTATCATGATGAATTTGTCATTTACTTTCATCACTCCATCAATAAAACCAGATTTAAATTTACTTCCCAAACCAGGAGGAGGAAGGATTTTATCCTGATCATACTCCAGAACATCATGCACTGCATCAACAATAGCCCCAACATCAACCTGCTCCTCTTCAATCCGGATGTTGAGCACCAGGATACAGGTTTTTTGGGTATATTCGGTTTGCGGTATCCCGAATTTGATGCGGGCATCAATCACCGGCAACACGTTACCCCGCAAATTGATGACGCCTTTCATAAATGGTGGTGTACGTGGAACCTCGGTAATATGCTGCATTTCGAGGATTTTGATCACATTTTCGACATGTGATGCAAACATTTCCCCGCCAAGTTTAAAAGTGAGGTAAGAGTTTAGTACTTGTTTCTGAGAATCGCTCATTTGCTTTCCTCCATGGTTAATGTTCTTTTAGAAAATTTCGAAATAATTTTATTGGTATCAAGCACCAGGGCAATGGTTCCATCGCCGAGAATGGTTCCGCCTGAAATAAATTCCTGCGATTTATAATGTTTACCCAAAGGTTTTAAAACGGTTTGATATTCGCCGATAACCCTGTCGATGAGCAGTCCAACTTTTCGGTTTTCATATTTTACAACGATAACTTCCTCGCGCTCCGGTGAATTTCCCGGAACCTGAAAGTGTTCACGCAACGAAAAAAACGGCAATTGTTCACCTTCAAGGGCAATTACATTATCAAAAGCTTTTTGGATGATTTGATGCGAAACCGAGTAAATTTTGTGAACAGCATAAAGTGGGATAATGTAGGTTGTCTCGCCAATATTTACCTGCATTCCATCAATAATGGAGAGGGTAAGCGGTAAAATAATGGTGATGGTTGTACCTTTTCCCTTATCCGAATCGAGCACCACTTCGCCACGTATTTCGGTAATTTTGCGGCTCACCACGTCCATTCCAACGCCTCTGCCCGAAATATCCGAAACTACCTCGGCAGTCGAAAAACCCGGAGCAAAAACAAGGTCAAGAATTTGATTTTTATCCAAAACTGCCTGCTCGCTAACAATACCTTTTTGCCTGGCTTTTTTCAGGATTTTTTCGGGGTCGATGCCTGCACCATCATCTCTAACCTTAATGTGAACATTGCTACCCGAATAACAGGCCTTTAAAAAAATGTTACCTTCTTCAGGCTTGCCGGATTTAATTCGATTTTCGGGCGTTTCGATACCGTGATCGAGGCTGTTGCGAAGGATGTGCATCAAAGGGTCGCTCAGGCTTTCGACGATGGTTTTGTCGAGTTCGGTTTCTTCGCCTTCGATAATAAAATTTACCTTTTTTCCCAACTCTCCCGAAAGGTCGCGTACCAACCTTTGAAAGCGGGTTAAAATGCTTCCGATGGGAATGAGCGAAATACTAAAAGCGTTGTCGCGCAACTGACGCGAAAGTTTTTGAACACTCTCGGTAATGGCCTGTAATTCCGGATCGTGGTGCTTTTCGTTAAAAAGATTAAGCCTGGCTTGTAAAGTAACCATCTCGCTCACCAGGTTCATCAGCAAATCAACCTTTGATGAGGAAACCCTGATGCTCGAAATTGAACTGTCGGCTTTTACCTTGATTTTGGAAGGCTGGGGAAGGAATAAATCACCTTTTTCGACGGTTGTTTCTTTCGTTTCGATGAACGTTTCCGTATTCCCGGCAAATTTCTTAATGATGTCGATATCGAATTGTTTTTCAGCTTTTTGAAGCTCAATGATATATTTTCTGAAATCATCGTTTGTAAAAAGGCTGAAAGAAGCTATTTCGGTAATTTCGATTTTTGAATCGTCCTCTACAAAAATAAAAACATCGTTTATGGTACCAATTTTTAAAGGAGTAGCCAAAAACACCTCCCACCAGGTGTAACATTTCGCGCAATCAAACGAACCAGCCACTGGAATGTTCTCCAGATGAGCGACTACAGAACAGGTTCCCAGGGTATGAATTTCATCCAGCAGAAAAAGCGGATTGGTGCCATCTTTGAAAATATCCGGGTTAGGCACAAATTTTATGTAATAGGTGGCTTCATCCAGGTTTTTTTCGGCAGATGAGCCAAATGGAAGAAACGAATCATTATTAGCGTTCTTGATGGAATAGTCTTTGCCCCCCATCAGTTTTTCATTAATGATTTTTTCGATTTTGGATGAAAAAAGGTTGTGGGTTTTTTGGGTGTTGGCATCGAGATCGTCGCCTGTTTGAAGCAGAACTTTAAGATGGTCAACCGAAAGCAGGGTTACATCCAGCAATTCCTTGTTGATTTCCATCTCACCATTACGCACAAAGTCGTAAATCGATTCGAGGTTGTGGGTGAATTCGCTGATTTTATTATAGCCAAACATGCCTCCGTTACCTTTGAGGGTATGCATAATACGAAAAACCTTCTCGATCTGCTCCTTTTCGTGCGGGTTTTTTTCAAGGATCAAAAGTGAGGCTTCCAGATCGGTGATAAACTCTTCGGCTTCTTCGACAAACTTCTGCTTAAACTCCTCCATTATATCCATAACCAACCTGTGTTTTTGATATTTAATGCGACAATTTTCATTAAATCAGTGGTTTTCATCTGAGTACTTTTTTAATGACAGCAATGAGTCGTTCCGATTCAAAAGGCTTAACAATCCATCCGGTTGCACCAGCCTGCTTGGCTTCCATTTTTTTGGAAACCTGCGATTCGGTTGTGAGTAAAAGGATTGGAGTATGCACAAAATCGTTGAGTTTACGGATTTCTTTGGTTAATTCGATCCCATCCATTTCGGGCATGTGCAGGTCGGTGATAATTAAATCAACAGTGTTGCCGGTAAGATTTTTTAGGGCATTTTTACCATTATCGGCTTTAATCACTGAAAATCCCTCAGCTTGCAAGGTATAACTTACTGCTTCTCTGATGCTAAGCGAATCATCGACAACCAGAACTGTTTTAGACATATTTTGAAAATTTTTAAAAATCTTTTAGTTTAAATTGATATCCAGGCCAGCATTTTTCAATAATTCCTCAGCGCTTTCCGGAATATTTAAAAATACAGAAATCGACTTACCGCTTTGTTGAAACTGCTTTTTGAGCGAAATCAGCAGTTGGTAAAAAGCAAGATCAACCGAAGTTACGTCTTCCGTTTGTATCTCAAACGTATTAATTCCCTGCAGTTTTCCCACCATTTGATCCCAGGCTTCAAAAGTATTTTTAAGGGTAAGCTCTCCTTTTAAAATGACCTTCAGGGTCTTGGATCCCTTTTTGCCGGGAAAAAATAAAATTTCAGCATTCTTCATAGTTAAATTTTGCAAAAGTTCCGAAAGATACTCTTTTTTGTAAAAAGTGTTAAAGATACCTGAATTTTGCTCGATTTTACGGTTAGAGAAATAATTTTATTTCCAAACCCCCGCAATCATTATCCCGCAACCCGGGCACTTATTATTAACAATTAAATTTTTTGTTACAGTAAAACCTTTCCGTTCGACCAGTAACTTTTTGCATCCGGGGCAAAAAGTATTTTGGGCATCGGTGCCCGGAATATTGCCGATGTAAACATATTTTAAACCTGCATCAATTGCAATTTTGTGGGCTTTTACAAGCGTTTCGGCAGGTGTGGCGGGCAATTGCGCCAATTTGTAAAGCGGCTGAAACCGGCTGAAATGAAGCGGGTAATCCTCAAAACCATTTTCGGCCAGCCAGTCGCACATTTCTTTGATCATGTCAAAATCGTCGGTCCAGTCCGGGACTACCAAATTTGTAATTTCGAGCCAGACACCATTATCTTTCAGAAAAACCAAGCAATCCAAAACCGGCTGCAAAGTTCCGGCATTAAGCATTTCATAAATATCGTTACGGAAACTTTTTAGGTCAATGTTGGCGGCATCAATAAACTTTGCCAACTCGCGCAATGGTTCTTTGTTGATGTAACCAGCCGAAACAAGTACATTCTTCACGCCGCTGATGCGTGCAATTTTGGCTGTATCGAGGGTGTATTCATAAAAAGCAACCGGGTCGGAATAAGTGTAGGCGATGGATTTGCATTTGTATTTCAAACATTCCTCCACCACTTTTTCGGGCATCAGGTCCTGGTTGCGGGTTTCGAGTGGGCTGGCCTGCGATATTTCCCAGTTCTGGCAATTCAGACAGGCAAGGTTGCATCCTGCTGTGGCTATCGAAAATGCCTCACTTTGCGGGTAAAAATGGTTTAACGGCTTTTTTTCGATGGGATCGATGTGAACAGCGCATGGGTTTCCGTAAGCTGTGGCGTACAACTCGCCTTCATAATGAAGCCTGGTGCGGCATTCGCCATGCTCGCCGGGCTTTATCTGACATTCGTTTGGGCAGATCAGACATTTCATGCCTTTGGCTGTGGGGGTATAAAAAAGCGCCTTGCGGTAAAATTTTCCCAAACGCGGCTGTGGCGAAGCCGGCATCGCAGCCATCGAAGGAACTCCGCTGGCACAGGCAATTGCGCCACAGGTTCCCATCAACCCGAGTTTTATAAATTCACGTATCGATAGTTTTTGATCAGACATCTCCTGGCAAAATTTTAACAAAGATATAGTTTTGAAAAGGAAATTTAATGGTATTAAAAGGAAATTGTCGGTGGTTTCGGTGGAGATATCACGAATAAAAAGATGTCTCCTGGTTTGCTTTCGGTCACAAAGGTTTCACCTTTTGCAAAGGTGAAACCTTTACAATGCCCGGTACAGGCAGCAGCATTTCAAAATTATCCAAATAGAAAATATGGTTAATAAGGTTTGGCGTTTTGGTGGGGTTTTGGTTTTGTATTAAGTTGATTTTTTGGGCGATATGGTTTTATATTTTCCTGATAACATTTACCAGAATAATCAGAACATTCATCCCAAACAAAACCAAGCCTGTCCACAGGAAACCGGCCAAAGGAATCAAAATTGCCGAAGCCAGGATAGCTCCACCTGCGGAACCCATCAGATCTGCACTGTAGGCTGCCGCACCGTTATCGGAATTTTCTTTTCCAACCATCATCGAAATCCTCGAAAACTGAATGCCTGTGAGGATTCCGGGGATGATCATCAGAAAATAAAAAATGAGATGAAGCAAAAACTCACTTTCAAAATTGCGGGCTTCAAAAACTAAAAACAAAGGAATAACAAAGGCCGAAAAACCAATCAGTGCCTGGTTTATCAGGATTTTATTGCGGCTATATTTTAGATAATCTTTTCCCGAAAGGTAAGTTCCCATCGCCAAACCAGCCATAAATGCCGCAATCAAAAGTGCCATTGCGTGATAAAAATAGCCAAGAACCACCTGGAACGCGAGCAAAACCATGATTTCGGTTGCCGAAACTGTAAATCCTGCAAAAAACATTAACTGGTTTTGGCGGTTCAAAAAGAAAAGTAAAACCAAAAAAGCTACAGCCACAATTGCTGCTATTTTATTGATTTCCATTCCGAACCACGAAAGCCAATAATTAATCCTCGTAAAATAGGCCACCGGATGAAAATCCCGATTGATTGGCGAATCCGTCGGGAATAGCTGCTGCAACTGCAAAGCCCGCATTTTGATGGACTCATCGTCGAGATAATATTTGTTCACATAGTCGTTTTCAATGCCTGTATTTTCGAGCCTTCTTACAATATCCAACGCAAGCGGCGCATCGGAAGCCAAAAAATAATTGGCCTGCCCGGGAATGATAAGGACATTTTTGAAAATACGCTTGAGTGTCTGAAATAATATTCCGTGCAAATTCGCAGCCTCCTTTCCCAGATAATTGTTACCCCCATCGAGCGATGTTGAAATCACACCTCCGGGATTAAGTTTTGCTTTAAGTTCCTGATAAAATTCCTGTGTAAAATAGCAGTTGAGTTGGGTGGTTGAAGGCGGCGGCACGTTGAGCAAAACAACATCAAATTTTTTTTCGGTCTGCTTTATAAAAGTCCGGGCATCGATGTTATGAATTTCCAAAAGTTCAGATTCTTCAAAACCGGCAAATCTTCTGCCGGCCTCAATAATCGCGGGGTTTATCTCGACATAATCGATGCCGGAAATATTGTATTTCAATACTTCATTAATCATACCCGAAATTCCGCCAGAAACCATCAAAACGCGCTTTGGATCG
>CAJATL010000145.1 GCA_903944895.1 uncultured Bacteroidota bacterium | reverse complement strand
TGCCTGCGAATCGGATTTCTCGAATACTGTTGAAGTATTGGTTGCAGGTGCTTATGGAAAAATTCATGGATTTATCCGTGATGCTGCCACCAACTTCTACATCGAAACCGCCACGGTTGTTGCAACAAATGCCGACAATGGCGTCGAGACTATTTTAACACCATTTGGTTCGTATTACAGCATGATGTTATTCCCGGGCACCTATAATCTTACCTGCTACGCCGATGGTTATCTGCCTGCTACTGCAAACGGATTGCCGGTGATTGTTGGCGATAATACGGGCCACACCTTCTATCTGGCACCAACAGATCAGATTACAGGCATCGAAATAAATAATGCTTCTGGCCTGGTAATTTATCCTAATCCGGCTACCGATAAAGTAACCATTTCGGGAATAAATCTGAAGGAAGTGCAGATTTTCAATGCAACCGGTTCGATGGTTTATCATTCACCCGTCCTGGATGGGATGGTTGAAATTAATAATCTTCGGAGCGGAATCTATTTCGTAAAAGCTTTGGCCAAAGATGGCCGGTTACTTACCGAAAAACTCATCATCAAATAGGTTTTCTGTTAGGTTTTAATTGTTTTAATAAGCGGCAACTCAGCGATGGGTTGCCGCTTTTGTTGACAGGTAAAAGACATCTTAAGATCGGTTACTAATAATTCAGATTCACATTCAGCAACCTTTCAACTTCTTCAACCGTAAGGTTTTTCCGTCTGGCGTAATCTTCAACCTGGTCTTTTGAGATTTTCCCGAGATTGAAATATTGCGCCTGCGGATGGAAAAAATAATAGCCGCTTACCGAGGCAGCAGGATACATAGCAAAGTTTTCGGTGAGGAAAATACTTTATTATTCAGGTCTTTCAACCCCAACCTGCTGCATAAACCAATTATCAAAAACTTCCATAAAGGCGATATTTTTTCTCAAATTCACAGCATCAAATTTTTATTGTACTTTTAAACACAAAAAAAATGCGATGAACAAGCGGAAATTTTTACAAAGAATTATCCTGAATCAGAATAATGTTAAGTTCAACGACATTGTTATCCTGATGGAATCTTTTGGTTTTTTGCTTGACAGAATTAATGGAAGTCACCACATTTTTAAGCATTTGGATATTTCGGTAATAATAAATTTGCAAAAAGTTAGAGACGAGGTAAAACCTTATCAGGTTAGGCAGTTGCTGAAAATTATCGAAAAATATAACTTGAAATTAAATCTTTAAACAATGAAAGACTATCATATCAATATTTTTTATAGCGATGACGACAATGGCTACATTGCTGATATTCCTGATCTGGAATATTGTTCCGCATTTGGCGAAAATCCTGAAGAAGCTCTGAGTGAAGTAATTAAAGCCAAAGAAGCGTGGATTGAAAGTGCAAGGAAAAATAATATTTCAATCCCTGAGCCAAAATTCAAACCCGCAATTTATCAGGCTGCAAGTTAACAATTAACAAAACCCCTATAAACGGATTACTAATAATTCAGATTCACATTCAGCAATCTTTCAACTTCTTCAATTGATAGGTTTTTCCGCCGGGCGTAATCTTCAACCTGGTCTTTTGAGATTTTCCCGAGATTGAAATATTGCGCCTGCGGATGTGCAAAATAATAGCCGCTAACCGAGGCAGCCGGGTACATGGCGAAGTTTTCGGTAAGGAAAATCCCGGTGTTTTTTTCGGCATCAAGTAATTCGAAGATCTCTCGCTTTTCTGAATGTTCCGGGCAGGCGGGATAGCCTGGTGCCGGGCGGATTCCATGGTATTTTTCGTGGAGGATTTCGGCAACAGGGAGATTTTCACCGGCAGCGTAACCCCAAAATTCTTTCCTGACTTTTTCGTGCATCAGTTCGGCGAAAGCTTCAGCAAAGCGGTCGGCCAGGATTTTCATCATGATCGAGCCGTAATCGTCGTTTTCGGCCTCGTATTTTTCAACCCATTTTTCGACACCGGTGCCTGATGTTACCGCAAAACACCCAATATAATCAGGCTTTCCGGAGGTTTTCGGTGCGATAAAATCAGCCAGACTCAAATTTGAAATTTCATTTTCTTTAAGTTGCTGATTGCGCAGAAACCTGAATGTTTTTATTGGAGTTTCCCGGTTTTCATCTTCAAATAATTCAACATCATCGCCCACCGAAGCAGCAGGGTAAAAACCGATTACACCATTGGCCTGCAGGCGCTTTTCGAAAACAATTTTATCGAGCATTTCGTTGGCATCATCAAACAATTTCCGGGCTTCGACTCCTTTGATAGGGTCAGCAAAAATAGCAGGATACTTCCCGTTGATGCGCCACGAATGGAAAAAGAAAGTCCAATCAATGTATTGGCGGAGTTCTTCGAGCGGGTAACCGGTAAAATATTTATTTCCGATAAATTTTGGTTTGTAATCAGGGCTGTTTTCCCAATCAATTTCGAGCTTGTTTTTCCTTGCTTCCTCCAGCGAAAGATATTTTCCTTCGGTTTTTGATGCTTCATGTTTTTCGCGCAAAGCGGAATATTTTTCATTAATCTGCCTTACAAAATCTTCTTTCTTATTTGCCGAAAGCAAGCTGGAAACCACGCCCACGCTTCGTGAAGCATCTTTAACATGAACAACAGGATGTGAATAATTCGGCGCGATTTTAACCGCGGTATGAATTTCGGAAGTGGTGGCGCCTCCAATCAAAAGCGGAATAGTTAAGTTTAGGCGCGCCATTTCTTTGGCAACGTGAACCATTTCTTCGAGAGATGGCGTAATCAGTCCGCTCAGCCCGAGGATGTCAACTTTTTCATCAATGGCTGTCTGGATAATTTTCGCAGCCGGAACCATCACACCCAGATCGATCACTTCGTAATTGTTGCAGGCCAGAACCACGCCCACAATATTTTTCCCGATGTCGTGAACATCGCCTTTAACCGTGGCCATCAGAATTTTGCCGGCAGAATGGCTTCCGCCGGAAACAGCTTTTTCGGCCTCGATGTAAGGCAACAAAACGGCCACAGCTTTTTTCATGACACGGGCACTTTTTACAACCTGCGGAAGGAACATTTTTCCTGAGCCAAACAAATCGCCAACCACGTTCATCCCGGCCATCAGAGGGCCTTCGATCACGTCCAATGCCCTTGGATAAAGCAGCCTGGCTTCTTCAACATCGGCTTCAATAAAATCGGTGTTGCCTTTGATGAGTGCGTGTTTCAGACGATCCTGAACCGTTGCGTTGCGCCATTCATCCACTTTTTCGGCTTTTTTGCCCACGGCAGCAACCTGCTCGGCGTAAGCTATCAAGCGTTCGGTGGCATCTTTGCGACGACTTAAAACGACATCTTCGGTGAGTTGGAGTAAATCTTCGGGAATTTCATCGTAAATCTGCAACATTCCGGGGTTAACAATGCCCATGTCCATCCCGGCTTTGATGGCATGATACAGGAAAACCGAGTGCATAGCCTCGCGCACCACATCGTTGCCGCGAAACGAAAACGACAAATTGCTCACCCCGCCGCTCACACGGGCGAAAGGAAGATTTTCCTTTATCCATTTAGTAGCATTGATGTAATCGACCGCATAATTGTTGTGCTCCTCAATTCCGGTGGCTACCGTGAGAATGTTTGGGTCGAAAATGATATCTTCGGCCGGAAAACACACAACCTCAGTCAGGATTTTGTAAGCCCGGCTGCAGATTTCGATTTTACGCTCCAGCGATGAGGCCTGGCCTTCTTCGTCAAAAGCCATCACCACAACGGCAGCGCCATATTTTTTGACGAGTTTTGCGTGATGGATAAATTGTTCTTCGCCTTCTTTTAAACTGATCGAATTAACCACCGATTTTCCTTGCAAACACTTCAATCCAGCTTCGATAACTTCCCATTTCGATGAGTCTATCATAATCGGCAGTCGTGAAATATCGGGTTCGGAAACCAGCATATTCAAAAATTTCACCATTTCCTTTTTCGAATCGAGCATGGCCTCATCGAGGTTTACATCAATAATCTGGGCACCGCCTTCCACCTGGTCACGAGCCACCGAAAGCGCTTGTTCATATTTTCCTTCGGTGATGAGGCGGGCAAATTTGCGCGAGCCGCTCACGTTGGTGCGCTCGCCAACATTGATAAAATTGCTGCCCTCAAAAGCTACCAATGGCTCAAGCCCGCTGAGTTGCAGCTTTTTTTCGATTACAGGAGCAATCCTCGGTTTCCCATTTTGGGCAACTTTAACAAATTTTTGGATGTGGTTGGGCGAAGTGCCGCAACAGCCACCGATGATGTTTACAAAACCGGCATCAATAAAATCTTTGAGCTGTGCCGACATATATTCCGGCGATTCATCGTACTCGCCAAACTGGTTGGGCAGGCCTGCGTTTGGATAAACGCTTACATAAAGCGAAGTTTTTGAAGCTAATTCTTCGAGGAAGGGGCGCATTTGTTCGGCACCAAGCGCACAATTTAAGCCAACGCTTAACAAATTTGCGTGCTGGATCGAAATTAGAAAAGCTTCGACGGTTTGCCCTGAAAGTGTGCGTCCGCTGGCGTCGGTGATGGTTCCTGAAATCATCACAGGAATTCGTTTCCCGGTTTTTTCGAATGCATTTTCGGTGGCAAAGAGCGCGGCTTTCGCGTTAAGCGTGTCAAAAATGGTTTCGATAAGTAAAATGTCGGCACCTCCGTCTATCAAACCTTCGGACTGTTCCTGGTAAGCGGCCACAAGCTGGTCGAAAGTTACGGCGCGGTAGCCGGGGTCGTTCACCTGCGGCGACATCGAAAGTGTTTTGTTGGTTGGCCCGATGGAACCTGCGACAAAACGGGGTTTTTCCGGATTCATCGCAGTAAAACGGTCGGCAGCCTGGCGGGCAAGTTGGGCGGAGGCTTTGTTCATCTCATAAACAACTGTCTCCATCTTGTAATCGGCCATGGAAATGCTGGTGGCATTAAAGGTGTTGGTTTCGATAATATCTGAACCGGCGGAAAGATATTTCTCATGGATTTCGCGGATAATGTGAGGCTGTGTGAGTGAAAGCAAATCGTTGCAGCCTTTTAAATCGGAAGGGTGGTTTGCGAAGCGTTGGCCCCGGAAATCTTCTTCCGAAAGGTGATATTGCTGAATCATCGTTCCCATAGCGCCATCGAGGACGAGGATGCGGGTTTGGAGTAGCTGCGAAATGGTTTGTGTTATCATCTTCTTAACCTGTTTATCTTAATTAAAAGGCAAAGGTAATGAGAAAAAGGAAATGGGTTGGGTGTTTAGGGTTTGGTGTTGCGTGTTTGGGGTTTGTTGTTGGTGGATTGCTAAATGGAGGTGGTTGTTTCCTAAATGGGGGCGGTGGTTTCCTAAATGGAGGCGGTCATTTCCTAAATGGAGGCGGCAGTTTCCTAAATGGGGGCGATAGTTTCCTAAAAGGGGGTGGAATTTTCCTAAATGGGGGTGGTTGTTTCCTAAATGGGGGTGGTTGTTTCCTAAATGGGGGTGATTGTTTCCTAAATGGGGGCGGTTGTTTCCTAAATGGGGCTATTTCTGCAAAATTAAATGGAACGCGGATGACGCGGATTTGACGGATTTACACTGATTATTTTGGAAAAATGGGAGGCTGACCGGGGTTTGAGTCAGCCTATTATATGTTTGTTATATGATTATTGTTGCAAACGGGTTATAGCGGCGCAAAGTGAAGGGGTTTTAATCTTTGTTTTTATGGAATTTTAGTCCGCTGATTTGTTTGTATTGGGGGGCGGTGGCTCCATATACGCTTTTGACGTACATTTTTACTTCGGCGGCAATATCAACGAGGCCAGTAGAGATGGTGTATAGTACGGCGTTGCGTGCTATGCGGGCGTTGCTGAGGGGCGCGAGACCGGTGATTGCTGCGGTGTTTTTGGCGCGTAAATCGGCGAGGAGTGTGGTGAGGGTGGTTACTTTGAGGTCGGTTTCGTTGGGTGCGTATCCGGTTTGGGCGGCGAGGAGCTGGATGAGTTTTTCGAAGTTTTCGACACGGTTATCGAAGCTCATTTGTGAGACTGAGGAGCTTTTTTGTGATTCGTCTTCGGGTGTGGTGGGGTCGTCGGGGATTTCGGGGAGTTTTTCGCCGGCGCGTTTGCCTTGTATTTTGCGGGCGATTGTTTTTGCGTCGTTGACTACTTGTTTGGTGACGTTGCTTGCGGCGAGGGCGTTGATGATGCGGGTAACGAGCTTGCTGAGGGGTGCAAAGGCGATTTCGCGGGCATTTACTGCATTGTTATACGGGGGCAACGCGGTATTGACGGTGGTGAGTGTGGTTTTTGCGCTTGCAAGCAGGGTGTTGAGGGCTGCAAGTTTGATGGTGGCTTTGCTTGGATTATAGGTTACTCCGTATCCTGTGCAAAACGAAATGAGGGCTTCAAAATTTGCGACGTTTTTGGCGTGTCCGGTTTCTGATGTTGAGGCCATGATTTTGTGATTTTAGATTTAAGAACTATGATTTGTGATTAATAGGAGCAAATGTAGGGATTTTTGGGATATTGGAAAAGGTTTGATACTGTAGTCTCGTATTTTATTGTTAAAGGAATTTTGCAATTTTTTATTTCTGTATCGCGGTCAATAAACCGTTATCAAAGTACAGGTATGTACCCCAACCATAAACCCATTGCTCCGTGGTAAGTCCACTAACAATTGTAGTATTAATGTCAATTGGATTACCCCATGCTGCAATACACATTTCTTTACTCATTCCCAATAAAACCCTTCCTTCTATTATAGAATTGCCAAGGTTTTCACCAAACTTATTAATGCAATAATTTTTAAAATCTGCTTTATCTTGCTGGAACTTTTTTTCTCTTTCTTGTTCTTCTTTTAACCTTTCTTCTTCCTTTTTTTTCTTTTCATCCTCTCTCTTAATAAATTCAGTTTCAAGAATAAAAGTATTTTTCCCCAATGCATCTAAATCAAAAGTAATTTCATTATTACCTTTTCTCAAAAAATAGTATGGTTTTAGAAACATTGACGTTTTTGAGTTTGTAAAACTAATATCATAACAATTCCATACATCACCACTATTAATAATTAACTGCTGACCAGAATTAATATCTATTAAATCAGTAAAATTTTTCATCGCTGAAAGGTTTTGATTTAAATATGTTTGTTTTTGTTTTTCAAAATAGGGTACAAGGAAGAATGGTGTATCTCCAATATCTCTAGCTAGGTTGACAATCCAGAATAGGGTATCACTATTAGAATCATTCCTCAACATGAATTTAAGGCCTAAAGACCAGATTCTTGAAGTCTCAATTTCTATATCCTCTAATTTTAGGTAATTGTTTTTTTTATCATGAATATCTTTTCCTGTGATATTTAATATGGTGAAGTATTTACCAATAATACTTTCAGGTGATGTTGCAATTTCCCCATAAATTTCCCCATCGTAAATATCGGTTTTTTCATAAAAAAAATGAGGATTATAAATATTAGTCTTTGCTTTATCAATATTTTCATATTCACTTAATAGTGACTTATATTGCTCCAAAGCAGCCCCTTTAACTTTCTTCCCATCTCCCCAAATAAAATGACTTCTAACCTGCTCGAACGGAATCTTCCCTTCTTTTACTATTTGTACAGTATCTTCGATAAATAAGTAGTTTATTCTTTGAGGATTTGAATTTTCATATTTATTTGAAGGCGACAGAAAAAACAATTTGTATCCAATATATTTTTTAAAATCAATAACCCTATTTTGTAACACTAAATTTGATAGACTATCAAAAGACTTGGGTTTAAGAACTGCATTTTCAACAATACCATTTTCTCTAATTGTAATTTGACCACTTAGATTAAATATGCAACAAGTACACAAAAAAAACTGAAGTATGATTACCTCTATTTTCATATTTTTGATTATTAAGTTTATTAAAAATGTTCAATTCAAATTATTTTTATTAGGTCAGATATTTTAACCCTTTTAATGGGCTGTTGCTTTCGTTTTTCCATAAACTCGGTAAATGAAAAAGCACTATGTGATTTTTCGATATCATATTCGTCAGATTCTAATGTTGATAATTTTTCCTGAATATGTTTAACTCTAAATCTACCTTTAGCAATTTCAAGAATACCTAAAGCCTTATTGGTAATTGGGTCAATAATTTCTTCTCCAACTTCATAAGCAAGGAAGTTCATATATTCACTTACTCCGTCCGCACTTCCTTTGTTAATAACTATGTCAAAGTCGTTAATTACTTTAACTATTCTAATATCCTCAATTTTATTTGTCATTGGATTTTTAATTTCTAGTAACAAATGTTTTTATTGTAATGTTTTTAAGTTCTTTAGTGTCATTACTTCTGATTTTACCTATTGCACTAAATATGTCATTTGGTAAATTTTGAGAAATATCCAATATCTTTATTTGAACATATTTTTCCGAAATATTACTCACGAAAGCTTTACCGATTTCCACTTCAAATTCTTCTTTAGAATAAAAAATACTTACAAGTGCGTTGTGTCCAAGTAAGATAGTTTTATCAATTAAAAATTCATCTGTTGATTGCAAATATTTTATAATTGTGAAATTTGGGCTGAAATCCTTCTGCTGGATTTCTTTAAATAGGTCATAGACAAATTTTATTAAAATAAAAAAAATGCAAATAAACACATATATCAAAAAAATAAGCCACTTTACGCTTATTTCAAAGTTATAGCTTGTATTAAAAAGGGTTAAAATACTGGCGATACTACCAAATACTCCAAATAGGACGAAAAGTCCATTAAATGTAAATACTTCTTTTAATCGCTTTATCATTGAATAATCCTTAATATTTTTGTGCTCCAAAATTAAACAAGTTTATTAAAAAAGCAAGGAAAAAAAAGATTTTTTGGTTTTGGGGGAAATTTATTTTGGGGCTGGGGCTTTGGGTAGGGGTTGAGGTTTTTCAGAACCCTGAAAAGGGTTCAACCCTTTCAGGGTTGTGAAATCATTGGTTTGCTTAGACCGTGGGTTTTACCCACGGTTATTGATGTTTAGCCACTTCGTGGCTTTTATTGGGTTTGGGGGTTAACAATCTGAAATGAAATTGTTGTGCGGGCTTGCTATTACTGGCTTATTTTAATTTTTCATTTCAGGGCATGTTTTCATACAAACATTTCTAATTTTGCCGGCAACACTTATTTTTATTTTTTTAGCATTAATTCACGGACAATGAGCATCAAAGAAATTGTAAAAGCCCAAAAGGAAAGCCTTAACACGCTTCTCGACAAAAATCAGCTTGCTTTGGGCGAGATCATTTTTAATAACGGCAATTGCCAGATTTTGTCACAGTCGCCGGCAAAGTACGAACTTATCGTAAACGACGAGCAGTCGAACGATACGGTGGAATATGCCATTTGTATCGAAGAAAACGGGAATGTTTATCCAAAAACAGGGAAGGAAATGCCGGGTTGGGATAAAAATTCTTATGCCTGCCTGCTGCAATTAGAAAGCGAATTGCAACTGCTCGATCCCAAAGAACGGCTGGAGCACAAACAATATACCCGTGAAGGCATGATTAACCGCGTGCTTAAAGAACGCCGCGAAAAAGCTGACACGGCAAAATACCGCATAAAATGGGCTTCAAATATTTACGGCGACCACACGCTGACCAACGAAAACGGGGTTAAGTATAAAATCTTTTTAAGGGATTTTGAAAACGAAACCGGCTACAGCGACAGCGCCGATTCGCGGCTCAACAAACTCGGCACAACCAAACATATCATGTTTGCTTTTAGTCAGTTGAAGGAAAATAAAGCCCTTTTTGGCAAACTTGGCAAAACCTGCCCGTTTATCGAGATTTTTTGCGACCCGCTGAACGAATACAAAATTTCGTGGTTTTATCCGCACAAACTGCCGGTGGAAGAGCAATTGCTCATTTCGAGATATTTTAAGAAAGCCACGTTTATCGAAGATGCCGAAATAACAAGTTTCCTCGGTTTTATCGAGACAGCCAATGGCAGCGGGATAATAAAAATCCGCCCGGAAGTGCGCGAAAAGATTGAAGCAGCTTTCGAAAAGGTGATGTTGGACAAGCTGAAAGAAATCCACGTTCCCGATTACAGCATGATAAAAGCCGAATTATTTCCTTACCAAAAGGAGGGAATTGAGTTTGCCCTTTACCGCAAATCAGCCATCATTGCCGATGAAATGGGTTTGGGAAAAACCGTTCAGGCCATCGGCACAGCCATTTTAAAGAAACAGATTTTTAATTTCACGAAAACGCTGGTGGTTTGTCCGGCCTCCTTAAAATCGCAATGGAAGGAAGAAATCGAAAAGTTTTCGGATGAGAAACCGCTGATTGTTCAGGGAAATCCCGACGAACGGATGTTTCAATACAGCGATAGAGACCATTATTTTTTCATTGTAAATTACGAAACTATCCTGCGTGACCAGGTGGCGATTAACAAAGCCGGGTTTGACTTTCTGATCATGGACGAGGCGCAACGTGCCAAAAACTATGAAACCAAAACTGCAAATTCGCTTAAACGGATTGATGCCAAACATAAGTTGGTGATCACCGGAACACCCATCGAAAACCGGCTGATTGATATTTTTTCGATCATGAGCATCCTCGACCCGGAGTTTCTGGGGCCGTTGTGGGAGTTTTCGTACCAGCACTGCCTTTTCGATCCCGACAGGCATGACAAAATAAACGGTTATTACGACCTTCAAAAGCTGCATAAAAAGCTGGATGAGGTTTTGCTGCGTCGCGAAAAACGAAAGGTTATTGACCAGTTGCCCGATTTGCAGCAGATCAACATTCATGTAAATCTTTCGCCCTTGCAGTCTGATTATCATAGCTCTTATGCCAGGGGAATCTCACAGATTATCCACAAGAAATTTCTTACACCTTACGACCTTCAACGCCTGCAACTGCTGCTGGCAAGTATGCGCATGGTTTGCGATTCGACCTATCTGATTGATGAAGAAACCAACGAATCGCCCAAATTGGAGGAGCTTCAATATATTTTGCTCGAAAAGCTGGATGTTCCCAACAACGATCGCAAAATCATTATTTTTTCGGAGTGGGTAAAAGTTCATAAACTGATCGGGAAATTATTGCGCGACCATAATATTGGATTTGTGGAACTTAGCGGAAAAATACCGGTAAAATCGCGCGGCGAACTTATCCGCAAGTTTGAAACCAACCCACAGTATAAAGTTTTTCTTTCGACCGAGGCTGGCGGCTCCGGTTTAAACCTGCAAATGGCCGACACGCTCATCAACTTTGAGCTGCCGTGGAACCCGGCCAAAAAAAACCAGCGCATTGGCCGCATCGACAGGATCGGACAAAAAAGCAACAAACTCACCATTTTCAATTTTAT
Organism: uncultured Bacteroidota bacterium; assembly: GCA_903944895.1. Taxonomy (GTDB): domain Bacteria; phylum Bacteroidota; class Bacteroidia; order Bacteroidales; family 4484-276; genus CAJATL01. Next base: position 1,478 of record CAJATL010000145.1, on the reverse strand, counting down.
CACCCGCCGATCCATCGAAGAACAAATTGCCTCCGGCCTGCTGGTAAAACAAAGCCTTTTCGATGGTGTGCTCGGGCAGGAAACGCATAGCGACTTTGTGGATTTCAGCTCAAAAGGGCGTTCGCAGTTTATCAAACAACTCGAGCAATTCATTACCGAAACCGAAAAGCCGATTGAGGTTGATGAAGAATTACTGCTGGTTAAAGACGTTGCAAACGTTTATGCCGGAGATCAGCCCCAGGCAGAAAACCCACAAACTGAATCATCATCCTCTGAGCAACACGAGTCACAGGAAATTGATTTGTCAGACGACTTTTCCGAAGATATTTTTACCGAAAGTCCTGCTGCCACCTCACCTGCCACCGAAACCAAACCAGTCACTAAAATCGAGGAAATGGAACAGGTGATGAACAGCGGCATGCAGTTTCTTTCGGGGCTTTTTAAAATGAGCACCGGTAAAGATGTGGGTTTCGAAAACCAGAAAATTGAAGTAAACAAGGAAACCGGCGAAGTGGTGATGCGGTTTAAACTGCCGGTTTAGCCGGGGGGGTTTTACCACGGAGAACACAGAGGAAAATATCAAAAATTCAAATTTCAAATCACAAATCACAATTTTACCACGGAGGCACGGAGAGCACGGAGGTAAATATCAAAAATTCAAATCACAAATTTCAATTTACACTGAACCTGTCCGATTACTGGCAGAGGCATGAAGACCACTGGGGAAGAAAAATAATTCTTTGTGTTTCTCAGTGAACTACGCGTCACCGTGTTTATTTTTCAAATCAGATAAACCCATCAGAATAATACGAATTTACCTTTTCGCGCAAATTGTACTGCGACGACATCACCTCACCATAAGCTCCGGTGGTTCTGATGGCGATAATGTCGCCCCTTTGGGTAAATGGCACCGGCATCGCTTTTCCAAAGCAATCGGAACTCTCACAAATCGGCCCGACCACGTCGTAACGATGGAGTTGTCCATCCGGATTTGTAAGGTTTTCGATTTTATGATAGGATTGATACAAAGCCGGGCGGATGAGTTCCGTCATGCCTGCATCGAGGATCATAAAATCGGTATTTACACCATTTTTGATATAGAGCACCTTCGAGATCAGCGATCCGCACTGGGCGACTACCGAGCGGCCCAATTCGAAATGGACTTGTTGACCGGGGTAGATTTCAAGGAAATCGTGAAAAAGTTTAAAAAACGACCTAAAATCGACAATCTTGTTTTCGTCGGGATTGTGATAATCAACACCCAAACCACCTCCCAGATTCAGATGGGCAATCGGAATCCGCTTTTGCCTGAACCAGTTTTGAAGTTCATTTACCTTAATGCAGAGCGATTTAAAGACATTCAGGTCGGTGATTTGCGAACCAATATGAAAATGCAAGCCCACAAGTTTCAGGTTTTTTAGCCCTTTAAGTTTTTCGATGACGGCTTCCATTTCCCAGGGGTTAATCCCGAATTTATT
>CAJATL010000144.1 GCA_903944895.1 uncultured Bacteroidota bacterium | reverse complement strand
GTCCCGTTAAACTTTTTCGATTTCTCTCCGCCGGTTGGCAGATCGAAATGACAAGGTATTTTGAGTATTTTAGGAGGGTGGGGGTTGGTGTCGGCGAAGCCGACACCAACCCCCACCCTCCTAAAATACTCAAAATACCTTGTCATTTCGATCTGCCAACCGGCGGAGAGAAATCGAAAAAGTTTAACGGGACACCAATGTATCAAAATGTATAATTCGGGCGAATATCCTGCTATTTTTCAAAGATATCCGGCGATCCTTTTCCTGGCTTAATTCAATTTTCCGAAGGTTTAATTTTGGTTTGAAAACTTTTGAAAATCTCCATCATCTGATTTCCGAAGAAATCATACATTTACCACCTGGAATTCAAATCAAAAGCTGATACTTTTAAACGAAAAAATATGCTTATCGAAGTCTGTGCCAGTACGATGCAATCGGCTATAAATGCCCAGTCGGGCGGGGCAAAACGTATCGAACTTTGCGATAATCTTTATCAGGGCGGCACTACGCCCGGCCCCGGAACCCTTGAACTGACCCGCGAAATGCTCACTATCGGCATCAATGTGCTGATCAGGCCTCGTGGCGGGGATTTCCTTTATTCTGATTTAGAATTTGAAACCATCAAACGTGACATCCTGTTTTGCAAAAAAATTGGCTGCGACGGCGTTGTCATCGGTTTTTTAAATGCCGACGGAACCATCAACATCAGGCAAACCGTCGAAGCCATCGAATTAGCCAGACCGATGAGTGTTACTTTTCACCGCGCTTTCGACATGACCGTGGAACCTTATGCAGCTTTGGATCAACTCATCGAAATGGGCATCGACCGCCTGTTAACCGCCGGACAGAAAAACAAAGCTCCTGATGGAGCCGGACTCATCGCCGATTTAGTAAAACGCGCAGGCAATAATCTGATCGTCATGCCAGGTTCGGGGATCAACGAAAACAACATTACCTGGATGCAAAAAACCACCGGCGCAAAAGAATTTCATCTTTCGGGGCAAAAACCTGTAAAAAGCAGGATGCAGTTTCGGAAAGAAGGTATATTTTTGGGCGGCATTCCGCAGATTCCTGAATATGAAATTGCAGAAACGGATGTTGAAAAAATCAGAAACGTTGTCGAAATAATTAAACAAATCGAAACATCATTATAATTTAAAGCTATTTTATGGAAACAAAATCATCTACAACCAACAACCGGAAAAACTACATTCTGGCTCTTTCCATCATCGGAGCCTTGTTTTTTATTTTTGGATTTGTAACCTGGCTCAACGGTTCGCTCATGCCATTTCTTCAGACGGCCTGCGAATTAACCCCGTTTGAAGCCAGTTTGGTTACTCTTGCTTTTTACATCGCATATTTTGTAATGGCCTTGCCTTCGTCATTCGTACTCAAAAAAACGGGTTATAAAAATGGTGTATTTATCGGTTTGCTTGTGATGGCCGTTGGCGCTCTGATCTTCATTCCGGCTGCATATTCCAGGATGTTTGGTGTATTTCTGGCAGGTTTGTTTGTCCTGGGAACAGGATTAGCGCTTCTGCAAACCGCTACAAATCCATTCATCACCATCATCGGGCCGCGCGAAAGTGCTGCAAAACGAATGGCCATCATGGGAATCTGCAACAAAATGGCCGGTGTTTTCAGCCCGCTGGTTTTAACGGCGCTCATCATGCACGGCATGGAGAAATTCAGCGAAAGCAATCTGGCGCTGCTTTCTTTTGATGAGAAAGAAACATTATTAAACGAACTTGCATCACGGATTGTAGGCCCATACACTGCAATGGCTGTTTTGCTGGCTTTGTTTGCTGTTTTGGTGAAATTTTCTTCGTTACCCAACGAAATTGACATCGAAAAAGACGATCATGAAACCTTGAAAGGATTTGTAAAACAAATACCTGATGCACTTAAAATCCGACATTTACTTCTTGGCATAATCACTTTGTTTGTTTATGTTGGTGTGGAGGTGATGGCCGGCGACAGTCTTACGCAATTTG
>CAJATL010000143.1 GCA_903944895.1 uncultured Bacteroidota bacterium | reverse complement strand
GGTCCGCCAGTTGGCGGACCAATCAATAATGTGGAAATTCAAGAGTATTGGTCTTTGTTGGTGTTTTGTTGTCTTCCTAAATTTCAAGGCTCATTTAAGATGTCCGCCAAGACCTTCGCGGATAATCCGCATCAGTGTCGAAAGCCGGATGTCGCTGGCATTATTCTCAATCCTCGAAATGTAGTTTTTTGTTGTGCCGCATCTCAGGGCAAGGTCTTCCTGTGAGAGGTTTTGCTGTTTCCAGGCTTCCTGAATGACTACACCAATTTTGAAATTTTCAAATTTCTCTTCGTATTTATCCCTTGACAGTGTGCCTGTTTTGCTGTACTTCTCGTCTAAATGGTCGTTCCATGAAACAATATTATTTTCTGGATTTTTCTTCATAATATTTCTGCTTTAACCTTTTTGCTTTTTCAATTTCATTTTTTGGTGTTTTATCTGTCTTTTTCTGAAAACCACCATCAAGCCATTGAAGAATTGATTCAAGTAGTTTTGGGAGGAGCGATGGAGTAAAATTTCCATAAGCGATGTCCTCTGGAAAGACCTGAGATGGCATTCAGGTTTTTATTCATTTTCATTTCCAATTTCCAATATTGGATTATCAAGGTTTTTGGCATTTAGTTTTGATATGACCTTTTTGCCGGTTGTTTTCTCTAATTTCAAACGGGCTGCCTTTGCTACATTCCCTCCTTTTCGGGCAACTTCTTTATTCTCCAAAAAAGTTTTGGGCTTTTTGTCTTTGGAAATTTCTGTGGTAGATGCTTCGGCCAACATATTCAAAACCAGTTCAAGATTGGTCATGTGATCGCGAAGATTTTCCTTTTTCAAATCTTTAAAGGCTTTGTACTGTTTAGTTGTGAAACCACTCCATGCATTGGTTATTTCATCAGTCAAGATGGCAAACTCCTGTCCTTTTTTTACACCGCGGTTTTCCCACTCATCGGTAAGTTCTTTACGTATTTCGATACTTTTGAGTCGTTGGTTTACCCATTCTTTGCTGTAACCTTTGCGCAAGTAGGTTTCCATCAGGCGGTCGAGGCCAATTTCGGGGTCTTCAATTTCGTCAATACGTTCGCGTCCAACTTGTGCCAGCCACATTTTAAATGGCTCCGCTTTTGGCGATGGAATGCTTTGTATGAGCCGGAAAAGTTGCTCGGTATCAGCAACATCTGTTTTATAAAATTTACCATCTGAAGATTGCATTTTCAGTTGGTTACAATTTGTAACCAACTCACTTCCTTCCTTCTTTAGCCTGTTTTTCAATACTTTCCAATAATTATTGGGGGTTTCACTTTCGGTAAGCACACCAACAACATCCACTATCGAAAAATACCATTTCTCCTGTTCATCATCCCAGTGGGTGCGTATTTGCTTTTGGTTGAAGAGCTTTATTGCAGTTTCTTTTGTCATAAAATTAATTTTAAAAAGCAAAGATAAAAAATGCCGCCAAAGTGCCTGGTCACCAAATATCATTGACTATTGATAGCCGATGAATGTTAATTTGGTATCCCGACTGGTTGGAAAAGTGTTTTGGAGTGTTTATAAGGAAAATTATTTTTTGCGATTCGCTAATTTTTAGCATTAATTTCATTCGGACAATCGCAAATTGTCCAAAGTTTGGAGCGATCCGCCAGTTGGCGGACCGCTCAGTGGTGGGCTTAAATTTTATTGCGATAGCCGGTTTATCTCGATTTTTTTCCTAAGTTTGGCGAATATAAAAACCCACTCATCAAAAAAAATGAAACTATGGAAACCGGCGACGTCATTAAATTAACTTTTCCCAACAATCCTGAATATGCTTTTCTGGTTCAGCAGTTTGTACGCGAAATTGCAAAAACCATCGGCTTTGGCGGCAGTAGCCTCAACCAGATCGACATTGCGATCGAAGAGGCCGTTTCGAATGTGGTGGTTCATACCCACGACGAAGAAAATCCAACCTTCGACATCCTGTGTGAGAAAATCGGCGGCGGAATAAAAATCACCCTCAAAGAAATGGGAATTCCGTTCGACCCCGAAAAGCTGAAGAAATACGAGCTGAGCAACGACCCGAACACACTTGGCACTTCAGGTCTGGGCATTTATCTCATCCAGAAAGTAATGGACGGTTTATGGTTTAAAAACCTTGGCATCAAAGGAAAAGAAACCATCATGGTAAAATACCTTCCGGGAAATGCAGCCAAAAACGAATGCCCCGAATGTCCGGAAATAACTCACCAGGAGCCAAAAGTCATTACCGAAAAAATTGCGTACGATATCCGCGGCATGCAGGAAGATGAAGCCATCGAAATATCGCGCTGTGCCTACAAAACCCATGGCTATACTTTTTTTGACGACCATATTTATTATCCCGAGCGACTCGTGGAAATGATTAAAACCAACCAGATGATTTCGGCGGTGGCTGTGACAAAGGATAATGTTTTTATGGGTCATGCGGCTTTTCTTTACCAGCATCCCGAAGCTCCCATTGCCGAGTTGACTTTTGTTTTTGTAAACGTCGAATACCGCGGGCAGGGCGCCCTGAACAGGCTGGTTGAATTTCTGTACAATGTCCCGAAAACCCGGGTTTTAAAAGGCATTTACGCCTACGCCGTCACCAACCACCTTTTCACTCAGAAATCAATGCTCAAATTTGGCATTAACGATTGCGGGATTTTGGTGGCCACAAGTCCCAACTCCTGGAAATTTAAAGGCATTTCCGACGACACCACCCAGCGCATCAGCACGGTGCTGTCGTTTAAATATATGACGCCTCCGCGTATCCAGTCGCTTTTCGTTCCGCCTCATCATGTCGACATGATCGAAAAACTGTACCGGAATATCGGCGCCGAACATGAATATGTTATTTTTGAAAGTCCGGAAATTTCTTTTGAAGAACCTTTTTCAGTGATCGAATCAGAATTAAACGAACTCGAAAGCTGCGCCGAAATTGCTGTTTTAACATACGGACAGGATGCTCTCCGGCAGGTCAGGATTTTACTCAAAAACTTTTGCATCCAACAGGTTGCCGCTATTCAGCTTTTTATCCGCCTCGACGACCCGCTCACCTGCCAGATGACTGCCGAATTTGAAAAACTCGGCTTCTTCTTTGCCGGAATACTTCCAGAATCGCGTATGGGCGACGTTTTAATCCTGCAATACCTCAACAACGTGGAGTTCGATTACGACAAAATGCACATCCTCACCGACCTTGCCAAAGAACTTTCGGGGTACATCAAGTCGCACGATCCAAACATAATTAAATAACAAAACTCAAAATTCAAATTACAAAAGCAGAGCGCAAAGAGCAAAGCGCAGAGAGCAGAGAGAAAAAATAACAAAACTCAAAATTCAAATTGCAAAGCGCGAAGCGCAAAGAGAAAGAACAACGAATAAAAAGTAGGCAGTGGCCAGTGGCCAGTCGGCAGTTGGCTTTGCTCTCTGCGCTATGCGCTCTGCAAAATCAAACAAATAACATTTTAAATGAAATCCGTTTACTCCGTCCGTCACATTTTACATCATCCACCAAAGGAATTTAACGACAACCAGGTAATGGCTTACGGCGAGTCGCCCGAAAGAGCCGAACTCATTTACGAGGCACTCATGGATATTCCGGAGGTTGAACTGCTGAAATGCGAAGTTTTCGATGAGGCTCATTTTAGAAAAGCCCATTCGGCAGCTTATCTCGACTATCTCGAAAGAGCTTACCAGGACTGGGTTGCAGCAGGTTTATGGAAGGAAGGCATCATGCCCGAATTTTTCGCCATCGGAAGCATCCGCGGGAAAAATCCTCCTACCAGCGCTGTTGCAAAAGCCGGCTATTTTATGACCGACAACTGCTCGATGATAATCGAAGGAACCTGGGAAGCCGTGAGATATTCGGCATTTGCGGCACTTACCGGCGCCAGGTTGATTTTGGATGGCGAAAAATATGTGTTTTCGTTGTGCCGTCCTCCCGGCCATCATGCGGGTTACGACTTTGCAGGAGGGTATTGTTTTCTGAATAATTCGGCCATTGCCGTGCTGTATCTCCAAAATCAGGGAATTTTGGAATTGAGTCAAAAAACAAAAGTCGGGATTTTTGATATTGATTTTCATCATGGAAATGGCACCCAGGACATCGTTGACCGGATGGAAAACATATTTCTGATTTCAATCCACGGCCACCCCGATTTTGCCTATCCTTACTTTACGGGATTTGCGGCCGAAAACTCCGGAAACATCACCAATTACCCGCTCTTGCCGGGCATCACCGACGAAGTTTATTTTGAAGTTTTCAAACAGGCGGTGAAGCAATTTAAAGATGACGGCATTTCGTACCTCGTCCTTTCGCTCGGCGTTGATACATTTGAACACGACCACCAGGGAAATTTTAAACTCACTTCGGCCATTTACAGCCGCCTCGGCGAACATCTCATTAGCGAATTAAACATTCCCGTCCTCATCGTGATGGAAGGGGGATACAACACCGACAGCCTGGCCACCAACGTAATTTCATTTTTGAGGCCGTTTATTAACGCTTAATGAAGAATCAGAAAACTACGGGACAGAATTTCCTTTTTCAAAATCGTAATTTCTCGCTATTTTCGCCTCGAAATTCACGAATGAAGCGCCTTTTGGGGTAGTTTTATTTATCTTATTTTCATTCATATCTTATCACAACATGAAAAAACTTCTTCCAATCTTTCTCCTTTTTGCGGCAACAGCTTTTGCGCAGGAAATCCATACGCCACCAGAGAAAAACAATTTTACAAAAGCCACTTCTTATGACGAATTGAGCGCATTTATCCGGCAGCTCGATCAGGCTTCCGAAATGTTAACTTTGGAAATAATCGGGAAATCGGTTCAGGGAAGAAACCTCTACGCCATGAAGTTTTCGACGGGTGATTTCGGGAAAGATCATTCCAAAATCAAAGTATTGATTTTTGCCCAACAGCATGGCAACGAGCAAAGCGGAAAAGAAGGTGCCCTGCTTCTCGCGAAAGCTTTGCTTAAACCCGAAAATAAATATTTATTCGACAGAATCGACCTTGTGATTATCCCGCAGATAAATCCCGATGGCTCGGAAGCAAACCAGCGTCGCAATGGCCATGAAGCTGACCTGAACCGGAACCATGTGATTATGACGGAGCCTGAAACCATGGCGCTTCACAAATTGTTCGACAGGTATCTTTTCGAGGTAACCATGGATGTTCACGAATATTACCCTTACGACGAAAACTGGATGAAACATGGCTACAGGAAAAACACCGAAATTACGCTTGGCGTAACCACCAACACCAATGTTTCATCAAAAATCAGAAAGCTTTCCAACGAAAAAGCCCTGCCGTTCCTTCATAAAAATCTCGGCAACTGCGGATTTTCAAGTTTTGTTTATTGTCCGGGCGGGCCACCCGACATCAATTACATCCGGCACAGCACCTTCGACATCAACGACGGGAGGCAGAGTCTGGGAATCCAGAATACGCTTTCCTTTATCCAGGAAGGCATGAACGGGACCGACAGTTTTATCGAAAACCTGAAACGCAGGGCTGAGGGCCAGATGACTGGGATGATGGGTTTAATAAAGTATTCCTACAAAAATTACCGGAAAATTAAAAAGATGGTTGCTGATGAACGCGCTACTTTGATTTTGGGCAAAAGCAATCCACAGGTTTCGATACAATCGGAACACGTGGCAAGCGGTAAAAAACTGGAACTTCCGGTACTTTCGCTCAAAACTGGCAGCGATTCGGTGATTACCGTTTCTGATTATCGCCCCGTTGTAAAGTCTTTGTGTGATGTTGCAAAACCGGAGGGTTATTTAATCCCGAAAACATCAAAACCGCTTGTTGATTGGGTCGGACGACAATCAGTTGAGGTTCTTCCTTACAATAATCAGGATAATTTTAAGATTGAACAGTATTTTATCAGCAAGGTTGATTCGATCGATTTTGAAGGCGATATTGTGGCAAATCCGACCCTCGAAACCAGAGAAATCCGGCTTACGGTAAAGGAGGAGGATTATTTGTTTATTCCAACCGCCCAGCTTAAGGGAAATCTGATTGTAATTGCCCTTGAGTCCAAATCGATGCTGGGATTGGCAACTTATAAAGATTTTTATTATTTGCTGAAGAAAGGCGAAAACTTCCCGGTGCTTCGGGTCGTTAAAAGTGGAAATTGAAAAATATCGGGCAAGTTTGATGGTTCTTTGTGTATGTATTTTAGCAGTTTAAACAATTATAAAATTTTTTGCCGGTTCTTGCTTTTTTAAAAAACAGTAGTGTCCGCTAAAATTAAAATTTATAGATTGTTTGAAATTAGATTCCTCTCCGCCGGTTGGCGGATCGGAATGACAATCAGTTACGTTGTTTAGGGTGGGGGTTGGTGGCGGCTTCACCGC
>CAJATL010000142.1 GCA_903944895.1 uncultured Bacteroidota bacterium | reverse complement strand
TCATTCAGGCTAACTGAAATTTCGGAGGTTGTGTTGAAATCGATGAAGAGCACACTATTTGCAGGATTTGGATAAATCAACACCTCAAATGCTCCTTGCTCGTAAATCTGGGTTGCCCCCAGTTTAAACGCCGAAATAGCCGAAAGACCTGTCGGATTGAACGTTCCGTCGTTTTGAGGCCATGCCTCATCCCAACTTATTTCCAGATCGTATTCCTGCGAGGTAGTTTCGACAAACAACCTGATGTAAATTGTTTCTGCTGCTGTAAAGCCGTCCTTTACGGAAGTTGTGGGATCGTCGCTAAATGCTGTAAGCGTTGTACTTTCGCCTTCCCATCTTACCAAACCATAACATTGTCCAGATTCATCGAAAGCACCCAGGTAATCACCGGTTTTTATCAGTGATGAATTTATTACCTCCTCCGGTATTCCGATAATATGGCTGCTGGCCGTTGGTGCTGCAATTTTCCATGGAGCAGCATTGATCATTTCCAGTATTCCGAAATCTGTGGAACTTTTACCCGGAGCTAATGCGCCCGGAGGACAATCCCCAAAAGTAATTGTTGCCGGTTGCGACATCAAGACATAATAGGCTTTTCCTGATTGCAAACTGCCAAGGGTGTTGATATTTAGCGCAGGCCAGTACAATTTCCATCCGGCAACTTCTTTAACTACAACCACACCGGTTCCGGCAAACAGCGAAACAACATCGGCTTCACATTCGCTGAGCACCGGAATGAGGTTCCAGCCCTGCGAAAGTTGAAGAGTTCGGCTGGATGAACGTGAACCTGCAATTCTAAGGTCAATCTGGCTGGTAACTTTTACGGTGTAACCTTCCAAACGGTTCCACTCACCGATGGTGTTCAGGTTTTGACCTGGCCAGAATACGCCGGTTTGTGAGTAGAGAATGGTAAGATCGTTTATCACATCACCGAAAATGGTTTCCAGAGCGGCGTCAACAGGTTCGACAAAAGTCGAAATTCCTGACCATCCCGAAGGAATAACCAAATCGTGGCAATAATTAATCACCAGATTCAACCCGTCGGAGGTTGAAACAGAGCATGGCCCCAGTGGTTGTGCCGTTAAGGTCAACAGCGCGTTGCCGGTTAGCATATCAGTTTCACCAGGTGTATAAACCGTGGTTAGTGAGCCTGCCGAACTGAAAGTACCATCTCCGGAAGTTGTCCATAAGGTTGATTGCGCAAAAGTTACATTACCAGTTACCGGATAAACTCCATTGTGGCAAATTGTTCCATCCTGGCCGGCATTTACAGTTGGTAATTTCTGAATTTGTAAAATTTTGGTATCTGAAGCTGACACCAGACATGGTGAAACCGCCGAAACCGTTAATGTCAGAGTTACCGCGCCAGATGTGATATCAGTTGTTCCTGGTGTATAAACCGGGGTTAGTGAGCTTGCTGAACCAAAAGTTCCGTTGCCGGATGTCGTCCACAACACGCTGCTTTGATTTTGGGCAGTTCCCGAAAGTTGGTGCGTTCCGTTTTCACAAATCGTTGCATCACTGCCGGCGGCAGCAAGTGGCAATTTCAGAATACTAAAAGACATTAACGCCGTAACTGCGTTCTGACAAGGATTGAGTGGCTGGGCAGTCAGACTTAACTGAACAGACGCATTTTGCTTGTCGGCAGCGCCGGGTACATAAACAGGATTCAGAATATTTGGGTTGCTGAATGTTCCGTCACCCGCAGTTTGCCAAATATATGAACTGTGGTTTTGTACACTTCCGTTTAACTGAAGAACCTGGTTTTCGCAGATTGTTGTATTAGCACCAGCATTAACCACCGGTGCTTTTTTGACATTAATCCGGACTGTGGAGAACGCTCTTGTAAAGCATGGGTTTGCGGCCTGGGCTGTCAAAAGAAATGAAACATAACCTCGCTCGATGTCGGCTTCACTAAAATTGTAAACCGGATTCGGAATGGTCCTGTCATCCATGATTCCATCAGCACCTCCAAACCAGTAAATGCTGCTGTAATTCTGAGCAACTCCCTGCAATTGCACCTGGGTATCTTCGCAAACGGTTTGATTGACTCCGGCATAAGCTGTCGGCAGTTTTTGAATCGTCAGCACCATATTTGAGGTATCAGGAATTACGCACGGGCTTTGTGGTTCGGCAACAAGAGAAAGCAAGGCATAACCATTTGCAATATCCTGGGCACCCGGATTGTAAACCGGAGTTAAAATACTGCTGTTGCTGAAACTACCATCTCCTGCTGAAATCCAGCTTCCGCTGCTCGCATTCGAAATAGTCCCGAACAACTGATGCTTGGTATTTTGACAGATTGTTGCATCATCGCCGGCATTAGCCTCAACCGCATTTTTAATGGTGATTGTAAGTGAAGAGGTTGCTGCTGCTGCACAAGAATTTAGTGGCTCAGCAGTGAGTGAGATGGTTACTTTTCCGGCAAGAATATCTTCCTGACCGGGAGTATATACCGGTGCAATGATCTGATTGTTATCAAAAGTTCCGCTGCCTGAAGTTGTCCAGATAAATGAACTTTGATTCTGAACCATTCCGTTCAACTGATAGCTTTCGCCAATACAGGTCGAATCATCATCACCGGCATCGGCTATAGGGAGCGGTATCTGGCAAACGGTCCATTCAACGGTCTGATCGAGTAAGCCGGCAAGTCCGGTTTCACCCTGGATTTCGGTAACCTTAACAGTAAGTTTATAATTACCGTCTCCGGAAGTCAGCGGAAGCAATCCACTGATCTTGAACAATACATTATTGAAACTTTCGGGCGTAATAACCAGCGAACTTGTCGGAATGGGGTTATCGGCTCCATCGGTCAGCACCAGTTGTTCTTTTGTAAATGTCGAAACATTGATAGGCATATTAAACAGTACAAGCAAGGTATCAATTGGTTCGCCGGGTGTTTCGGGCAAGCCAAAGAAGTAATCGATGGCAGGTGTGGAAATAGCCTGAATCCATGAAACCTGCTTGCCGTTTTGCCCGTGATTCCCGATTAAGTCGGTAATACCGGCTGCCTGCACAGTTAGAACATAAAATCCATTGGCACTTGTTTTTACAGAGATATCCACATTAAAAGTGGTATCTGTCAACTGAGTGACAGTTACAGATGGATCCATCAAATTTGGCCCGCCCTGATTTTTGAGTGTCATATCCTGATAATCGAAGGAAGCCGGATCGATTGGTTTATTGAACAAAACCTGTAGGTTTGTAACCGGAGTATCAGTTATTCCGCCAGCGGGAAGCCCTGTGATGGAAACAACAGCAGGAATATTCTGATCAATGGCTTCAAAAACCACGGTATAACTTTTCGGGCTGAGGTCGCCGAAAGTATCGAGGAAATGAAGCTTATTTTCATAGTTGGGTTCACCGCCATCAGGAATTGTAACGTAAGTAAGCCAGATGTTGTTGATAGGAATTTCCTGCCCATCTTCACGGATACAGCTTACAATCCTGAAAAGCCCGTTTCCGGGATCATTTATCTTAGCATAATTCCAGCCTGTTGCCGATGGGGTAACCGTCAATTCAACTTCCAGGTCATTAACATTTACGGCGCCATCAGTTTGGGCATCGTCAGCCAAAACTACAGGGGCAACAATTCCGGTTGAATAGTACAAAGCATCCGGGATATCTTCGGCATCTGGCATATCATTGACCAGAAAATCGTTTATACTGTCGTTGAGTGGTCCATAAACCAATACACTTTTTATCAATTCGTGAATCTGGACATCGCTAACCAGACTCAGATCGGGGTTACCAAAGCTGCTCAGGTGATTTACTTTAACTTCATATGAGATAAAATGTCCTAACAGCGTACTGGTGAACCACCACTGGCCAACACCAATTTTTCCGCCTTCGATATCTCCAAAATCAACATCCAAAAGTCCAAGCTGGGTAGGCTTTCCTCCAAGGTTGGAACCTACAATTTCGAAATCAATCTCTAATCCTTTTTCGTTTTCGATGATTTCGGGTTGTGCCGATTCGATATTGACGCTGAAAGCTGTTCCTGCTCCCTGGTTGTCGATCATCACGGCCAGTTCGGCTGGAATCATCGGCTCGATGGGTTCGGTAAGCGCATCATCGCCCAGAATATCACGCTGCATAAAGTAATCGATGAAAAGGTTCGGGCTTGGATTAACCTGCAAAGTAACCGGGAAAAGGGTTTGCTCGAAAATCTCACCGGTAAAAGGATCGAGATACGAGAGCGTTCCCCCGAATGAATAATACCTCGGAACATCAGGGGCTGCGCCTCTTTCGGGAATAAACAGAATGACTGCTGTTCCTTCTGTTTGCGAATTCAGAGCACCTGAACCATCAATTCCGGTTATCTGATTAAGCGCCTTTGTATTGATCTGGAAAAGGTCATTTCTGAGATTTCCATCCTCATCGCGGATTTCGAGGTCGAGCCTGATGTTTTGCATCGCTTCGGTTTCGTGGCCGTTGAAAATGGTAAGTGTACCTTCAAAGGCTTCGCGTGTCATGGTCAATTGCTGTGAAAACTGAACAGTTACTGTTGCGCAAACCGATGATCGTTTTTGCTCAAGGAGTGCTTTAACAATCTTAACATCAAAATTATAAAGCGAATCCATTGAAGGGAAACCCCGGCCGTGCACGAATTGAATCACCGTATCGAGTGTCAACCGGTAATTGTGGAGCAACAGGGTATCGATAATTTCGGGATATTCGGCAGTTGGAGAATAAATTCCGTTTTCGCGTGCTTCCAAAGTTGTATTCCAATGAATGATAAAATTCTGGATTTCGGTTGTGGTGATGTCGGTATCTTCAAATGAATTTACCAACCTGTCCTGAGTTTCCTGATCAAAAGGAATAACATTATCTAAAAATCCTGAAACAGAATCGTTAAAAACGCCAAAGAAATCTTTCGAAAATAGCTCATCATTGCCTGCAATTTCTTTTGAATAATTTTCGATTGCAACAAAGCCCTTATCGAGCATAGCCATATCTTGAAAAACCTGTTCCGATTCTGTCAAATTTCTGGTTCCACCGCCAGAAGCCGGAGAACTTAGCGCGCTGTTGATTGTACAACCAATCGTTGTACCAATACACCAGGCACAGCCAAAAGAGCCTCCGGTAAAGGTATCGGCTAATCCCAAAGCACACGAAAAACCAGTACTCCAGGTTATGCCATTTGCATAAATATCCAGGCCACAGCCAATTACAGGCGGTATTGGGTTAATACACTCCCAGGCGCAATTTAAAGCTTCAGCAAGACAAGGGTCGCATCCGGTATTGCTTTGGGTGTAAGGTGCTGTGGGTATCTGAATTGGGAAAACCGGTCCGGTGTAGCCACCACCCGGGCCACCCGGGCCACCGCCGCCACAACCATAACACCAGCCCCAGCCTCCGCCCCAGCCTCCGCCAAAGCCGCCGCTTCCTCCACAAATTCTACCCTGGTAATAAACGTCGTCCTGAACAAGGCGCATCTGATCATCAGGGCCACACTCGAACTTATAGCTTGCCAAAACGAAGTCAACGCAGTTGGTGCTGCTTTTCGGAGAACTCTGAGGAGGTCTTCTTTGCACGATTACAGGTATCTGCACAGATGTCTGTGGCATAATATCGATTGTATTTACGTTGGCAATAAATTCATATTCATCGTCAACCGGGAAGGTAACCTCTACATCCTGTGCAGTAATCAAACCATGGTTGGTCAATATAAGAATAAAAGGAAAAACCTCTCCATAATTAAGCTGTGGTATCGTGTCGGGCATGGTCATTTCGACTACAGGCGCCGGCACATTGGTTTCAAACACTGCTACCAGTGTAATTTCATATTCATCCTCGATCATGGTTGGAACCACCTGCCACGAATAGGTTATCGCCTGGAAGGCAATAAAAACAACCTTAGTGGTAGTTACTCCTTTTTCAACAAAAATAAGCTCTTGAAAATTGCCATGCTGAGGAGCAGTTACTTTTAGATTGTAGTACCCTTCGTTGATGTCATCGGCCAGAAAATGTCCGTTTACATCGGTAATTCCCTGGGTAACGATTTGTCCGGTATATGGATGAGAAATTACGACCGTTGCACCTGCAAGATGAGGAGCTGCTTCGGTGTTGTAGGTGTATTCGTCAACCACATCCACCAAAAAGTCGCCAGTTTCCAACGACACTGGCTCAAATGAGAACGGCAGAGCCACACTGTTTGAGTTGGTACCCGATAACGCGATCTGACCGGTAATCGGATTATTAAGTTGCAGATCATCACCCGGAGTAAGCCTCAACGTTACAATGGCGGCCTCACCTGGCAGCAACGAAGGAATAGGCGCCACGCTAGCCAGCGACATCCAGTTGTTTTCAGGTAGTAAAATACTGATTGTTCCTGTAGCATCATTGCCATTGTTACGCACTTCAAACTCGGCATAATTGGTAATTCCTCTCACCATAGCCTTAGTCAAAACCACCGGATTGAGTTTAAGATTTCCTTTTGTAGCTCTCGCAAAAAACCATGCACTGAACTTAAACTTTGTTCCTTCGCCCGAAGTTAACTGAAGTTTTACTTCCTCATATTGCGTTCCTGCTGTTATTTGAGATGCATTAATTGAATAACTCATGGTGGCTAACGAATTGCCAGGCAATTGGGCAATTGGAATAAAGTTAACATGACAGCCCGGTGGCCCTGATAATACTTCAAGTTGCATGTTGGTAAGATCAAGGTCGCTGAAATTTTGGATTTCGAGGAAAAATGATTTGGTTTCACCCAACCACAAATCCCAGAGAATATAACCTGTTGCCGTATTTCGGGCACCAAGTATTGTAAATTCATCCTGTATATCGTTCAAATTCTGTCCGGGGTAGCAAGCGCCAACAAAATATTCGCCGGCTTCGCCATTCAACGGAACAAAATTTACCGTAAACTCTCCATTGCCATCACTCACTGTATTGATAATCCTTTTCACACCATTAACCACAACATAAACATCAACCGACTTATTTGGTGCCGGGCTCTTGGCGGCAGCCAGGGTTGTTCCCGTGATGGTGATGGGTATTGTTCCGTTAAAGACGTCTCCGGAAACCGAGGCGGTAGCAGTGTAATCAGGCATTATCGAAAATGGCAACGCCTGTGTTGTGTTGTTGATGGTGAGCAACTCATTTTTAGCTCCATTGGCATTTACGTTGGCGATGATAAAGAAATTTCCGATTTTATCAGAAGGTGTGTAAGTGAAACTGATTTCTAAAGAATCGCCTACATTGAGCACAGTTGGGGTATTCTGAGTTGATATTAAAACATCGTTGGTGCTGATCGCATTATCATCAGACCTGTAAATTTTTACCTCAGCACCATCAGAAGCAATCGAAAAACCTACGTTTGCAATTTTCAGACTGATTTGCACCGGATCGTATATGATGACAGAATTTTGTGATAATGCAAGTCCACGGGCAACATAATCAGGAATATTACGGTCGCTCACGATTACCCAGCAGGAACCTGAACTGTAATCCAGCGAAGAAACAGTAATTGGCACAATCTGATCGCCATCTTCGATACCATCATCAAGGGTATTGAAAGGTACATTAACTGATGTTGCACCCTCAGGAATGACGGCGGTTGCAGGTATTACAATTTCGTCAGGGCTGAAATGCTGGATGGCGATGGTAATTGCCGGGCCACCAAGTGTATTGCGTGTAATCGTCAACATTCCTGCATTGGTGAGGCTTTCGGGTACAGCAATGGGGTTTGCAGAAACCGACAATGATGGGCCATCATTATCAAGAATTGTGAGATTCTGTGAAACGGCTCCACCTGTTTCGGGCGGAGCACCGCAGCCACAGGAAGAAATATATACGGCGGCTGTTATCGCTACAATACGATCACCATCTAAAATTCCATTATCAACCACGCCAAGGTTAAACTGTTTTTCGATCTGGCCGTTTGGAATTACAACC
>CAJATL010000141.1 GCA_903944895.1 uncultured Bacteroidota bacterium | reverse complement strand
TATGATAATAAAAAATGGACAGGGGTAATATTAAAAGATTTTCTGAAAAAAAATTGGAATATCAAAATAGAAATTAGAACTGCTCAACTTTGGCTCAAACAAATCCGATAATCGCTCTTTTTTTCATGCGTTTGCCCTGAGTATTATAGAGTTTTTAGATTTTGCCATACGAATCTTGTCCTCAAATCTGGTTTACAAGATTTGGGGGGGGGTAATGCCTTGCAATAATTGATACAGGTATCTATCAAACCGTCAATGTTGTGGAAGTCATGATCTTAATAAAACAAACACCCTGAAAGATGTTTTGCATTGTTATGCTAACTCTTTTTTAGGTTTTTCAGTTTTGGATGAATTTCGTCTCTCTTTTCCATCTGATTTGCGCTTTTTAAGAAAACCACTAAATTCTTTCTCTTCCTTTGCGGTCAATGTTTTGTTCACGAAAACAAAATCCTGGTCATCCATTTTTTTAATATTTGCCATCATTAAAGTTTTTATAGTATAAAACCTGTTTCAACAGTTTCTTTCAAATCTCAAAGATACAAAGCATGCGTTAAAAAGCTTTATCCAGATCGGAGAATTTTTAGCAGTGATTTGCGAAGCCATTTACGACAGCCGCATCTACGCATGTCAGAAAGGACAATGGGTTGAGGTGAAGAAGTAAAATTCCTTTGGAAAAGCTGTTATTTCCGGTAAAACGCAAAAGAGAATTTTTGGTTTACGAGCGGTTGTTTTTTGTTTTCGACGCTGACATTCCGCCGGCTGGCGGAATGTCAGCGTTTAAAAAGAAGATAAAAATGTAAAATGGCCAATATCGAATTTTCAACATCCAATGAGGAGTGCACATGAAGCATTCTATATTCTACATTCTACATTCTACATTCTACATTCTTCCATCGATTTCTCATCCGTTTACCTAATCAAATTTCCCTACTTTTGCCTTAAACACTAAATTGAAATGGACCGCATCACCCTCTTCGCCGAAATCCTCTTACCGCTGCCTGTGCCGGGGGCTTTTACCTATCGTGTTCCTTTCGAGATGAACGACGAAATTGAGGTGGGAAGGCGCGTCGTGGTGCAGTTTGGGAAGAACAAAATTTACACCGGCCTCGTAAAAACCATCCACGAAAGAGTTCCCCAGGGTTTTGTTCCAAAATATGTGCTCGCCATTCTCGATCCTACGCCAATTATCAACCAACTTCAATTTCGGTTCTGGGACTGGATTGCCAATTATTACATGTGTTTTCCGGGCGAAGTGATGAATGTTGCCCTGCCCTCGGCACTAAAACTGGCAAGCGAAACCCGCATCGTCCAGAATCCTGATTTTAACGGTGACACCTCACAGCTTAACGATAAGGAATACCTGATTGCCGAAGCTATCGACATCCAGAAAACACTGACTGTTTCTGAGGTTTCGCGGATTGTTGAGTACAAAAAAGTAATCCCGCTCATCAAAAACCTCATCGAAAAAAAGGTGGTGATGGTCGAAGAAGAACTTACCGACAGTTACAAACCGAAAGTCGAAACCTTTGTAAGGCTTAACCAGGATTATCATTCCGAAGAAAAACTCAGGGATATTTTTAATGACCTCGAAAAGCGGGCTTTTAAACAACTCGAAATTCTGATGACCTTTGTGCGGATTGCCGCAAATGAAGATTTTGCAACAGTGGTCGTTAAGAAATCTGACCTGCTGACTGCCGCAAACACGGGTTCTCAACAATTGGCCGCCCTAGAAACAAGAGGTGTTTTTGAGGTTTTTGATAAGATCAGCAGTCGCCTTGAAGAATTTGATGCTGTTGCTACGGCTGATTCTATCCAGCTTACAGCAAAACAGCAGGATGCACTCGATCAGATCAGGCAGGGTTTTGAAGAAAAGAACATCGTGCTTTTAAACGGCGTGACTTCGAGCGGCAAAACCGAAATTTATGTAAAACTCATCGATGAGGTAATCAGCCGTGGGCAACAGGTGCTTTTCCTGCTTCCCGAAATTGCCCTAACCACCCAAATTATCAATCGCCTCCGTAAATTTTTTGGCGACAGGGTTGGCGTTTATCATTCGAAATACAGCGAATTTGAGCGTGTCGAAATCTGGAATAAGGTCATTCAAAACGGAAATTCTGAGGCCGGCATCACCGATAAATACCAGATTGTCCTTGGCGCGAGATCTGCGCTGTTCCTGCCTTACAGCAATCTTGGGCTGATCATTGTTGACGAGGAACACGACACTTCGTACAAGCAATACAGTCCGGCACCACGCTACAACGCCCGCGATTCGGCCATCATCCTGGCGCAGATGCACGGCGCAAAAACCTTGCTGGGTTCGGCAACGCCCTCCATCGAAAGTTTTCATAATGCCATCTTTAAAAAATATGGATTGGTCGAATTGACTGAGCGTTACGGTGGTTTGCAGATGCCCGAAATCCTGGTTGCCGACATCAAAAGCGAGACACGGCGCAAAACCATGAAATCGCATTTCAGCTCGTTCCTGATTTCGCATATCGAAGAAGCCCTTGCCAAAAAAGAACAGGTTATTCTTTTCCAGAACAGGCGTGGCTTTTCGCTACGTTTGGAATGCAGCACCTGCAACTGGATGCCGGTTTGCAAAAATTGCGACGTTACGCTGGTGTATCACAAGAAAAACAACCTGCTCAAATGCCACTATTGCGGATATTCAACCCATATTCCCGATCGCTGCCCCGATTGCGGAGCTACAGGTTTGATGATGCAGGGTTTTGGTACAGAAAAAATTGAAGAAGATCTCGCCATCATCTTTCCAAAAGTCCGCGTGGCAAGAATGGACCTGGACACAACGCGCACCAAAAACGCCTATCAGAACATTATTGGCGATTTTGAGTCCCGGAAAATTGATATTTTGGTGGGAACTCAAATGGTGACCAAAGGTTTGGATTTTGATAATGTGAGTGTGGTCGGGATTTTAAACGCCGACAGCCTAATCAGTTACCCGGATTTCAGGTCGTTTGAACGTAGTTTCCAGTTGATGGCGCAGGTGAGTGGCCGCGCCGGACGGAAATTCAAACGCGGCAAAGTGATCATCCAGACTCACAATCCAAACCACGCTGTAATCCGTTATGTGATTGATAACAGCTTCGATCTGATGTTTCGTAGCCAGCTTGAGGAACGGCGGAAGTTTAAATACCCGCCGTTTTACCGGATTGTGGAAGTTCAGCTTCAGCATAAAGATGAAGGCTTCTTAAACCAGGCTGCTGACGACCTGGCCGCAGTCTTACGCCAAACACTTGGAAAGCGGGTGCTTGGCCCCGAATTTCCGATTGTTTCAAGGATTAAAAACCTCTATCTTAAAAATATCCTTATCAAACTTGAGCGGACGCAGGAAACCCACCTTTTAAAAGATAAAATTGCCATCGCCATTGATTTTTTCCGCACCCAAAGCCAGTTCAAAGCCGCACGGGTGGTGGTGGATGTTGACCCGGTGTAAATTTAGGGAGTAATATTTCCGTAGCCCAGGGCTTCAGCCCTGGGTTACATGATCATACGAAGAATAAAAATAGGGCGTTCACGCCCTTACAAAAAATAATATTAACCAGCAAAATCAAAATACATGTCACACACCTGGTCAAGAATCTGGATGCATTACACCTGGTCTCCAAAGGATCGGGCGCCAATCCTAAGCAAAACATTACTTCCTTTGCTCTTGGAACATTTTAAGTCGAAATACCCGAAGGGTGGGGAAATTTATGTTGACACCGTAAATGGAATTGCGGATCACATTCACTTGTTGGTTGGGTTAAAGCCTGCGATAAGCCCATCAAAAGCTGCAAATCTGTTAAAAGGGGTGTCCTCGCACTGGATCAACAGCAACGATTTTCTTGTTCAGAAATTTGCCTGGCAGGAAGGTTTTGGCGTTGCATCAGTGTCGCATAGTAAGGTAAAGGATATCAGGGAATATATTTTTAATCAGGAAGAACATCACCGGACAATGACGTACGAAGAAGAAATCCAAAGATTTTTGAATGCCTTTGAAATTGAAATTCTGGAAAAGGATGATGAAGAATAAAAAGGGCGTGAACGCCCTGCAAACCAACGTTCGGATCATTTCCCGGAATCCCAGCCGTGAACGGCTGGGCTATGGATGAACGACTACGGATAAACGGCTGGGCTATGGAAACCCTCATACCTGAGGTGTTTCGGTTTACCGTTTTCCGTAACCCGGGGTTTCAACCCCGGGATTAAAAAACGCCCGAAACCCATACCAAAAGGGCGTTCTCGCCCTTCATTAATCAAAATGAAAAATTATATTTTTAGGAAAAGGGTGTAAGCGCGCCGAAACAATCTTTTCATGTCATTTTTTTCACTGACGCAAACGTCGTGGCAAAAAATGATAAAAAAACCCCGCTCTTTCAAGACGGGGTTTCAATTTCAACGTTTATTAAAAGATTATTTAACGACGAGTTTTCTGATATGGGTGATGTTTTCAACTTCAATCTGCAAAATATAAATCCCGGCGGTAAGCTGACTGATATCAATAAGTTGGTTTTGTGCAACGACCTGGCGGTTCATCGCAGGTTGTCCGTCAATCTTGAAAATTTCAAGGGTAACACCAACGGAGCCTGCCCCCGGAAACCGGATCGAAAACTCATTTTTTGCCGGATTCGGCAAAATCTGAATCTGTTCATCCAATGATTCAGCAGATATCCCTGTTGCACTCATTTCGATACTTTTGACTACTGATAATCCATTATCGCCAAACAATGCATCATTATTTGGATAGGCCATTTCGAAATTAAAGTTTAAAATGTACTCATTTTCGGTTGAATTTCGGAGAAGCTTAAAAATCAATTGTTCATTTTCATCAAAACCTTCTTTCTCAACAGTCGTCGGATCGTCACCGAAAAGTGTCAATGCTGTGGTTTCGTTTTGCCACACTGCTACACCAAAGCAATGACCATCCTGATCATAAGCGCCAATAATGTCGCCATGGATAAATGTATGGCCGACATTTGCAGGAATAGCAACAATGTGTGTGACCGGCGTAGTGACCAGGTTAAATTCCGACAAATCCAACAATTCCGAAGGCTTAGCGACAAACTCCTTCAAACCACATTCAGGGTAAGTAATTTCCTCATAACTGCCCATCATCACATAATAGGATTTTCCGGGTTCAAGCGTCCCCAGTGTGTTGATTCCCATTCCGGGCCAGTAAAGTTTCCAGCCGGCTATTTCCTTGACAAGAATCACATCGTGTCCGGCAAAGAAGTCTGCTACATTCACACTACACTCTGATAAAACGGGAATCAGGTTCCATCCGCCATACAGATAAAGGGTTTTGAATTCTTCAGTAGCACCAACAATGTTGAGTTGAACCGTATTCGCTACCTTCACCTTGTAGCCTGTTTGGGTGCTCCAATACGCGATCGTGTTGATATTTTCTCCCGGCCAATAGGCACCGTATTCACTCTGCAAAATGATCAGGTCGTCAATTATGGGAAGGAACATAGATTCGACATCGGAGTTAAAAGGGTTGAGGTAGGAAGACACCCCGCTCCAACCCTGTGGCATCGTTAGCATCATTTGTAATCCTGCGACTGTGAGTGTAACAGGGATAACTATGAGTGGTTGATCAGGATCATTACTGTTGATGTTGATGTCGGCAGTGTAAATTCCCGGAAGTAGATTCTGGGAATTAAACATCGCATACAGATAATCCCAGGAACCAACTCCAACTGTGCCGTTGTATGGAGTTACCTTTAACCAGAAATTATTCGATAAATCCAACGCATATTCAAAAGCATTTGGAAGCAGATTGGCATAAGTCAAACCTTTTGCATAACCCCACTCCAGGGTCATACCCGTAACAACAACAGTTCCACTCCCAAATTTATATTCTACCAAAGTCGGATTACTCAATTCATCAACAACTATCACGCTGGCATCAACTGGCAGATTTTCGAAAGACTCATGACTGGCATGGAATCCTACGTATGGTGAATAATTTCCTGCGACAATGGGATGCAATGAATTAGTATAATAATTGTATTGACTTAAATATTCATTTACACGGGTTTTCATCCCTCCGGGAAACATTAATTCAGGAACCCTTTCCGCTGAGTAGGTAGCACTATGCATTAACATTGTTCCACCCATCGAAACAAAAGTTGAAAATTTGGCGAGGTTGCTTTGGTAAGCCAGATAAAACGAATTTGGCTGATTCGACTCAAAGGCAATGATGTTGTATGGAGCAAGATCAATTGTGGCCATATCCGCAGAGGAGGCAACAGAGACAGTTGCGCCCAGTGCTTCAAGTATTGGAACATTTACATTAAAACCCCAGGCAAGATTATCCCTGAAGATTAATACGTTGCCCGATGCTGTTCTTGATGGATTTAAAAATGGCTTTGATGCAACCTGATCTTGGCCAGGGACATTACTTGTAGATTCATCAGATGAGCTTGCGAAACCAGGCTCAGGCATTGGGGTAGTTGAAGGAGTTTTATTATTTCCGGTAACTGTAACACTATAATTCAGCAGACCTGAACCGCTGGTGTTGCTAATTAAGGGGTATTGATAAGCAATCTGGTTTGGCTGCAATTCCTGCTCGAGGAAAGAAGGTGATACCTCAATATATGGGACACCAATCCATTCAACTGCTGCCGGTCCGGCAGCAGAAGACTCGCCCCAGTAATAATGGGCAGTTACCGCATATTCATAATTGCCATGAGCGGGCAGGTTATCCAAATACGAGGTTGAAGTGGTTGAAGTATACCACCATCCGTCACGATAAATGTAAAATTCTGTAAAATAACGGTTTCCGGATTTACCTGGTTCATCGTAAATTCTTTTTGGTTCATTGAAAGGATTGATTTCAGCCTCGCCAAAACATTGGGCACCCGTTCCTTCTGAAACTGAACCCTGTTCTTTGGCCATTTTAGACCCATCAAAAGTTTTCAGCACCGTATTTGGACTAAGCGACACATTGTCCCACAAGACTTCATTTGTGCCAGTATTACTATCGTAAGTACAAAGGTTAACATAACCCGAAATAAAGGTATTATCGGTGATGCTGTTTACATAATTACCGTTAATGTAAATATCAATCAAATTACCATTTACACTAATCATGACAGCGTTTACTATTCCTAATCCCGTATTGATGAAAGGTGTTGATGTCCAGGGGATCAGGTTACTTTCCGTGCCATTCAGTTCCAACCATGCACTGTACGACCCCGCAGTACTAAAAGCCACCAGATACCCGTTTACAGGATAACTGTATGTTATGAAGTCGTCTGATCGCACAAATGCCCCGATTGTAAAACCACTTGTAATTTCACTCTGAGTCCTGACAAAGTCAAACTCTAAGGTAAAGTCGTTGTAAATGGCATCATAATAAGTACTTGCCCAGCCTTTGCCGGAGCCATTCATTTTCAGGTTCCCATCAGAAACCGAAAATCTTGAATCGGAGAAGACAAAATTATCGGCTGTTCCATCTTCAAAATCTTCAAAGAAACCTTCGGTTGCAAAATAATCCCAGTTTAGGTTTACTTCTCCGGTCTCCTGATTGAGATCAGCAGTAAGATTTGTTGGCGGAACTAAATGATTCTGCTGGGAAATATTCAAAACAAAATCACCAAATTCATCAGCAGAAGAAATCTTAACATAATAGGTCCCCGGAGCAAGTACATTAAAATTAAGCTGGGATTGAAGTGATCTTTCCCCTGTTTTAGTTTGCGCTTCAGAACAAGGGTAATCATCATTTGCATTTACAAGTGTGCCGGCGCAATCAGAATAAATTTCGAGGTAAGTATTAAAACTTGATCCGCAAAGTGATACCGAAACAT
This sequence comes from uncultured Bacteroidota bacterium, assembly GCA_903944895.1. GTDB lineage: Bacteria > Bacteroidota > Bacteroidia > Bacteroidales > 4484-276 > CAJATL01. The sequence continues at coordinate 4,311 of CAJATL010000141.1, read as the reverse complement.
TTGGAACGTAATCATTAAGATTGAAACTGTACCAGACTTCGGAATAGAAGTCCAGGTATCCGTATTGCTCAGGGTCATTAACAAATCCGTAGTCAATAGCTAAATCACAACTTGAGCCGCTTCCCCCTCCGCTAACTGTTAAATCAACCGGCAAATTTACGATTGGGTTGTAAGGGTCGTTACTCGAAATATTTACGGTAGCATTGTAGGTACCAGAGATGAGATTATTTGCATCAAAGGTAGCATCAACGTAATAACCCCAACCGGGTGGAATTGTATAGCTATAAGACCCAAGTGAAAGCCAATTGGGAGTAGTAACATAAACATCATCAATAAGCCATCCGGAAAAACCATTGTTAATCCCATCCCCGGTGTCGAAAAAAAACCTGATCTGAATTTCCTCCCCGGCATAAGCAGACAGGTCGAGAACACTAAATACCCAACCATTGCTGTTACCACTTGGCGCAGTATCCCGGGTTCCTCTCAGAGGATTCCAGTTCATTCCACCATCTATCGAAACATCAACCATGCAATAGTCCCAATTCTCCTCGGTATTGTAGTTCTCGTAAAAGTAGAGGTAAACTGTTCCGAATAATCCGGTCAAATCAATCGGGGGGCTGATCAGTGCATTCGAAATCAATTCACCGGTTTCATAGTTTCCGTTCACTTCATCAGCACACCACCAGCTTGTTGTCGGGGTGTTGTAGTTCTTAGAAGTCTGATGCCATAAGTCGTTGGCACTGTTACCTGTGTAGTCAGCAACACTCCAGCCGTTTGAACCACTCTCCATATCATCATAAAAAACAGTGTAAGAGTCTTTATTGGCCTCTTTCAGCATATCCACCGACTTTGGATTGCCATTGGCTTTAAAATCTGTTTTTTCTCCCTCCGGCCCGCGAATTCCATCTTTTGGTGAGGCCAGAATAGCGGGTAGCTGATAATCTATACTGAGGTCAGCTATAAGGTCTCCATCTCCAAAATTGATGACCACAAAGGATTTCATATTTGTTTCACCGGGAGCCAGGGTATCCGAGAGATGATCAGGATCAAGATAGATGGATGGGAGTCCCTGGTCAGCATCAACTTTCAGCCAATATTCACCGGTTTCGCCATAATTTCCCTGAATAAGAACATAGTAAGTTCCTGCGTCAAGATATGGAATGTCAATTTTTGACTGAATCCCCACATCTTTCTGATTTTTCGCCACACAATCAGCATCATCGCTATATTCAACGACATTCCCATCACATTCATCAAAAAGTGTAAGTTGAGTATCAAAGTCAGAATCACAAAGCGACACAGACACATTCTCGGAGTTATTGAATAATTCGAAGTAAAACCAGATTTCGTCATCAGGATTATTGATCGTTCCGCCATACCAGTAATTCAGGTTCCACATATATGACGCATCATAACAATTACTTCCCCATCTGCCTCCGGAAAGATGTTCGGCCTCAGCATGGATTATGCCTGACAATTGATTGTTGTCTGCTAACCCTTCAGAAAAAGCATTAACAACCGCATTCTTCATTGGGTTTAGTAGTATTGCCGGGGCTACATTGCTTCCATTATCGAATTGGGCAAGGATGGTCGATCCTTGCAGCGCAACGATTTCAGTACCATGCATTATCGCCGGATTATTTGCGGGTATTGAAATCTTATGATTCAGGGATTCGATCGTTTCCATGAAGGAATTGTCAGTAATCGTTAACGGTTTCGGTCCATCGATTTCGGAAACATATTCCAGCCCAAGCGTTTTGAGCAAAGGATGGTTGGGGTAAGCAGACAAGTTTGGTAATGAAATAATCAGTTTCCCCTTCCCATGTTTCAGAAAATCATCAAGATGATTTAAGATTTGGACATTGGGTATTGACCCTTCCGGAGCATTGATGATAATAAAATTCCAACCGTCTTTGCTGAGTTCCGTGTCAAACTCCCGCCATGAGGGAACAGTTTTGTAAGATAAAACAGTAGCCGACAAAACCTCATCAAAACCTGAAACAGAAAATCCTGTATTCTGTCCTTCCAGATGCAGGATATTTAACTGATCAAGTTTCTGGTCACCAACCTTAATCACCTTATCTGGGGATTTCTGGCTTGTCGCAACTGCTTGCAAATGCGGATGCGATTTCAGTAGTTCTTCAACAGGAATTGCTTTAATGTTGGCTCCTGCCTGGGGAGAAACCTGGGCAAAGGCACCCGGTAACATTAAAGACACAAAAACAAATAGTAAAAATTTAAACGTTTTCATAAGCATTAGGTTTAATTATTATTGAAATTGTGATTGAGTAAACTTTAATCAAAATAACCAATTTAAAAAATGAAAGTTTGTATAAACCAACTTTGATATTATAATTTTATGAATATTTAACCCATTTATCGAAAAATGCTTTACCTCCGTGCAAAAAAAACCCCGCTCTTTCGAGACGGGGTTTCAAACCTAACGTTTTATGAAAAAAAGACTATTTAATGACAAGTTTCCTGATTTGGGTGAAGTTGTCGGTTTTGAAATTTACCACATAAACTCCGGCATCTAAGCTACTTGTGTTAAGCGCAGCATGATCAGTAAAGATTTCCTGAGCAACCAAACGACCTTTGGTGTCATAAACAGTTACAGTAACTTTTTGGTTGGCTGATCCTGTAAAAGTGAAATGTACAACTTCGCTGGCCGGGTTTGGATACATCTGGAATACCTCTGAAGTTAGATATCCTGTTCCGGTTTCGAGCAAGGTTGCTTTTACGATAGCAGCAAACGAGTTGGAATAATAATTTCCAGTAGAATTGTCCAGCGTCTGATCGTATTCAACAAAAATGTCGAATGTTTCACCGGTTGAAGTACGGTACAGGCGGTAATTCACCAATTGGCCTTCGGTAAAACCGTTTGTTTCGGCCGAAGTTGGATCGTCACCAAACAAGGTCATCACCTGGTTCTGACTATTTCCATTGACGGCCATGAAGCCGAAAACTGTGTTGTTTTCGCCAAAAGCACCAATAACATCACCTTCGGTAAAAATGCCCAGACTGGTAGCCATAAATGAAACTACTTCCGAAGCTGGCGACAAATTGAGCATACCCCACGGGGTTGTAAAAGTGTTTACCTGTTTTTCACCAGCAGCAACAGTTTTTGTTGCACAAGCCGGGAAAGTAAGCGTAAATGGGTTGAGCGTTTTCATTTTGTAAGCCTTGCCCGGAATTAATTTATCCAAAGTATAAACACCCATTGCAGGCCAGAATACTTTAGTTCCGATAAGGTCCTGAACAATTACAATATCGCTGAGATGTGCACCGAATAAATCCATCGTTATCACTTCACAGGAACTTAACACAGGCAAATATGTCCAGCCTGCACCAAGTGCAATCTGGTTTGGAGCTAAGTTATCCCCACAGATTTCAAAATCAACATTGGCGGTTACCTTGAGGGCATAGCCGCTCATGTTGTCGAAATTTCCGATGGTGTTTACGTTTTCTATTGGCCAGTAAGCCTGGGTCAGGTTGCGCAGGATGGTGAGGTTATCAAAAATTGGTGCAAACATGGTTTCGACAGCAGGTTGAGCAGGTACAATGTAGCTCGAAATGGAGTTCCAGCCCGTTGTAAATGAGTATTGTTGGCAATTGGCTACTTCCAGTTCAACCGGAATCATGATCATCGGATTTTCGGCAGCATTGCTTTTAACAAGTATGTTTGCATTGTAGAAACCGGTAGTTAACCCAGTGGCATCAAAACCCACCTGGATAATATCCTCGTCACCGGGTTCAACTGTTCCCGCAGTAGGATCAATCGAAAGCCAGCCAACCTGAGGAATCAGAACTGAAGCCCTGATATTCCAGTTGCCTTGGACACCATATTGGGTCATGTGCTCCCATAAAACTGCATCAGCCGAAATCCAGTTTCCATCCGGGTTGGTTGATTGCCCATCAATACCTGCAACATATACTTGTGGAGCATTTTCAATCGAATAGCCAATCCAGATGTCTTCACCCGTCAAAGCCAAAGGTGTAGTAAGTGCGATGGTATTCCACGACGATGCCGTTGGCGTGAAGCTTTGTGAATGTAAAAGCGTGCCTGAAGTTGTTGTTGTTCCTGCACCCCAGATTTTTAGTGATGTTCTGATGGGTAAACTTTCGATGTAAACATCAACTGATTGTATGGTTGAGCCTTTCAAAATACTAACTAAAGATGCAGGAAATCTTGCTGCAACATAGAATTCCCCACCTGCAGTTTTGCCGATGGCATTGTTATTCGGACCATCATAATTTAAAATATAAACATCTCTCGAATCGCGTGCATCAGGCGACACATTTTTATTGGTA
>CAJATL010000140.1 GCA_903944895.1 uncultured Bacteroidota bacterium | reverse complement strand
TAACCGGCTCATGGCTATTTCTTTAAAAAGCTCCTGGTTACTTTTATCACTTTCAGCATACCATGTGGCCATGCGGTATTCCTGCTTGGTTGATTGTAACAGCATTACAATGAACATCCCAAAAGAGATGATGGCAATTTTGCCTACCATCGGGATTTTTAAAACAAAAGAAATTACCAACAAAGCAAACATCATCCATAGAACCAACTCGCCAAACATACCCTGCAACACGGCGGCAAAAATCACCATGCCCATTACACCGGCAAAAGCAAGCCATTTTATTTTTGAATTGCTGAAAAGTATCAGGTAAACGCCAACAAATTGCATCCCCGAAAGCAGGAAAAACAAAAACCCGAGGCTGGCCGGGAGATATTTACTAACCAGACCTGCCGCAATGCCAACACCGGCGATAAAATAGCCAATGTAGGGATTTTCGTTTGCGTAAATTTTTACTTTTTCGATATCTTCGGCTGCAACCAGCCGGTCTTCGGAAAGCGGAAAATACAAACCAAGCACCAAAGCCAGGCACGCTGGCACCATGTAAGACATATAAACCGGTTCGGGAACATCCATCCAGTACAATTCGTCGTAAGGCAAAACATTGTAGGCCAGTACCGGACCAAGAACCCATTGAAGGATGGCGAGAAAGGCAACCAGATCGCGCACTTCGATACGCTTTCCCAAATCCTGAATAAACTTTACAAAGATGCAGACAAACAAAGCAACACCTATAGCCGAAATATAGTAAAGCTCCGTAAACAACTGGAAATAGGCGAACACTGCCAGTCCAATTGCCAATAAACCTATGCTTCGGTCTGATATAAACATTTTGAATGCTGTTTTTATGTTTTCAGATTGAGCTCAATACTTTTACAGATTTCGGCAAACGACCATTTCTGAATTTTTTCTTTTGAAAAAGCGCCCATCTTTTGTAAAGTTTCCTTTTTAGATGTCATCTTTTCAAGATAACCAACAACCTGGTCAAGATTACCGGATTCAAAGATATAGCCGTTTTTGCCGTTTTCGACAAGATCAATCGAGCATCCGGACTTTGTGCTGACTAAAATGGCTCTTTCGCAGGCCATGGCTTCGTTTACCACCAAACCCCAGGTTTCGCCCGGGCCTTGTGATGGCAACGCCAGAATATCCGAAAGATAATAAACCACCGGCATTTTGCTCTGGTTCTGGAAAGGCAGGAAATGAATGTTTTTCATTCCTTCCGACTCCTTTTTCATTTCATCTTCGAGATTTCCGTTCCCGACAAACACAAAATGAATCATATCATTTTTTATCTGCTTTGCAGCATTAATAAGGATGAGCGGGTTTTTCTTGGATTCAAATTTCCCAACAAAAAGCACGATAATATCTTCATCTGTAAAACCCAACTCCGTTCTCCATTTTCTGGCGTCTGCTTTGTAAGTGCCGTCGCTATCCGAAAAACGGCTGTTATCGATGGCGTGAGGCGCATAAAAAAGATGGTCGTTTTTAAAACCGTGCTTTAAAAAATATTGCCGGTTGCTTTCGCCAACATAAAACGCGTAATCCGCCTTCCGGTAAATCCATTTCAGGAAAAGCCGCCTGATGAGTTGTTTAGCTCCGCCGGTTTCGTCGATAAGCGTTGAATCGCCGCGGAAATAAACCGGGATTTTACCTTTAAACGCGCGCATCGCATCATAATGTGCTTTATAATTCCAGCCATAAACCAGCAATGCCTCTGCTTGCCAATCCATGATGGCATTTATCAGATTTGGGCAAACGATTCCCTTAAAACTTTGAGGGCCGGGATTGGGTGAAATATTTTCGATAAATTCGTATTCGTAACCTTCCAAAAGCGGAATATCCCACTGGATTTGTTTCCCAAAATCCTTATCGAACAACGATTCCCGGCTTTGGCTCCAGGTATAAAAAACTTTTATTTCGATGATTTCGGATTTCGCCAGAAGCGCAAACAGCGGTGCGTTGTACTGGATGGGGTGCGAACTGATGATGGCCAATCTTTTTTTCATGAAGTCGCGAGTATTTTGTTAAAAAAATCAACCTGTTTGCGGGTGGCTTCCCGCGCGGAGTAAGGTTCAAATTCGTTCCAGTTTGTATCGGGAACGAAAGGTATTCTGGCAAGAAAATCGTTGTAAACATTTAAAACGCTTGTGGCAAGTTTTTCTTCCGGTTCATCGTTGGCAAACGTTGCACAGGTTCCGGCGCGGGTTTTGCCAAGAATTTCGACCACGCTGCTGTTTTCGTTAAATACGGCAATCAGCGGTTTTTCGGATAAAATGTACGGATACAGTTTTGAAGCCGTGTAATTGGTGTCGGTGGAGCCGGGAATGATCAGAATATCGGAATCTTTCAAAACCTGCAAAGCTTCAAAATAAGGCAGACGGTTGGTGATTTCGATGACCTGATTTTCGACGCCAAACTTTTGAGCGATGGGTTCGATGGTTTTCAAGCCTTTGCCATCAGCGGCGTAGCTTGTTCCAACAAAAAACATCCTGATTTTTGAGAACAGCTCCGGGTTTTCTTCCAAACCTTTCTTTAATCCGCCAAAAATTCCGCTTAGCGCGAAATTCATGTCATGCCCGCCCCTGCCAATGTAGGCAAAATTAATATGGCCATCTCCTTTGGTGAAAAGGCTGTTTTTTAAAGCCGACTTTTCCAGAATATCAAAATCAACTTTGGCGCCACCAAACGGAATTACGGTGCACATTCCAGGCTTGATGTTGGCGTATCTTTCCATGAGCGTTTTCGGGTATCCCGGCGAAACCGAGACAATCCCGGCAACTTTTTTCATGGTGGTAGCTTCGAGATATTTATCCATCCGATAAGCAAACCAGAATTTTGGCGGACGTTCATTTTTGGGTTTATCCAGATAAAAATCGTTGCGCCACGGGTCCTGCATGTCGATAATAAAAGGTATTCCGAATTTGTGTTTCCAGTATTTCCCGAGCACCATTACCGGGAATGCAGTGGTTGAAAAATAGATTAAATCGTATTTATTTTTGCGGATAAGCCTGTTGCCGGCTTTCAAAAAGAAATAAAGCGAGCGGTAGCCAATATTTCCTAGGCCGAATTTGCGGGTATATTTCGAATCGAAAGCTTTGAGATAGTGAACGTCGCTGTCGTCGGGAATGGTTTTGATGAGCATCGGGTCCTGGCTCATTTCCACAAATTCGGGTTTCACGGCAAGCACGGTAGCTTTCCAGCCCATGCCTTCGAAAAACGGCAGGCTTTGTCTTACGCGGTGCATGTCAGCAGCGTTGATGGGCGGGAAATTCGGAGAAATGATGAGTACTTTTTTCATTGGCATTTTGGCTTTTTTTTCAGATAACTTCATTAACCCAGCCAACCAGCCATTTTTCCTGCTGTTCCCAGCAAAATTTGCTGGTAGCAATGGCAAGCGCTGATTTTTTGGCTTGTTCGAGGGTGTCTTTATCCCCGATCAGGGCATTTATTTTTGATGATAAGTCGTCGGAGTTGTAATTTTTAAAGAGGAAAACGGCATCCGGAACTACGGCTGCTACTTCCTTTTGACCGGCTGTATCCGAGGCTATCACGGCAATCCCGCCAAGGAGGTATTGCAAAATTTTGTTGGTGATGGTCAGATTCCGGCTGTCGGGGCGGTATTCTTCGGTGGCAAGGCCGATGTCGTGCTCGGCAATCCGCGAAAGCAATTCTTTGTGCGGCACCAGCGAATGGAAAAACAACTGATGGCCTTTTGCTGAAGGAAATATCGAAGTTAACTCAGTTTTAAAATCCTCTGAGCAATTTCCACGAAGGTGAAGCTGGACGGGGGTTTTTACCTTGTCGAGCGATTTTACCAGAAATTCAAGTCCACGGCCCGGCCCGATGGTTTGCGAATACCAGTGCATCGAAGGCCTGGAAAGATCGGTGCGGTCTTTAAATTGACCATCGAATAAGTCGCGTTCGGCAAACGGGAAAACGTTGTGCAAAACTTTGGGTGGCTCAACTCCTGCGAAGGCGGCAAAACCGGCAGCCATACTTTCGGAAGTTGTGTAATTTAAAACGCTGTTTTTTAAGGCGAACTTTTCGTATTTCTCCAAAAGCTTTATCGGACGGGTTTTGTTGGCTTCGGGGAGCAGATCGTGCGAATACCAGTCTTCAAAATCGAAAGCTACTTTAAAACCACGTTTGATCAGTTTGCAGCCAATAACGGTACTCATTTCCTGGTGACAAGTATAAAGGTCGGCGTTTTCGCGGATGGCAGCTTTAAGATTTTTGCGATAATCGTAACCCAAAGTGAGGATATTTTCCCAGCCAAACCTGCCGATAGCCTCACCAGCAAGCCTTCGCACAAGCCGCTGTTTCAACCTGTACCATTTTGAAGCCTGTCCCGGAATCATGTTAATGATCCCTTTTAGTTTGATTTTGGAAGTATCAATAAGCTTTAAATCTTCCTCCAACAAATCGGCAAAAGTAAATGTTGTGAGGATGGTAACCTGGAAACCTGCTGCGGCCAAAGTGTTTGCTTCCTTTACCACGCGAGGATTCCGGCATAAGTGGCTTTGAGTTAAAATGCAGATGGATTTCATTTTTTCAGATTATTTTGTGTAGTTGGTAACTAAGCATCTTTGCAGCTTTCCAGCCAAATATTTTCTTTGTAGTTTCGATTAAACGGCCACCCAGTACTGGGATTTCGGGCTTTTTGCCGGTAGCTTTTACTTTTGCTACACATATTTCCACCAGGTCTTTAAACCTGGGATAAGCGTTGATGGCGATTTCCTGGTACAATGTGGCCATGGCTTGATTAAAACGGTCGGAATTAGTGTGATTTGCGAGGTAGCCCGATTTACAGTTCAAGGCGTGAAGCGCACTTTGGAGGTTTTCTTTTTTGTTGGCTTTCGCCGAAATATTGCCTCCATAAAAAAAGCGCCGGTAATAATTGGTGCCTCCGGTTGTGCGGATTCCTTTTGAAGCCAGCACTGCGCGGGCAAAATACTCGCCATCCTGATCTAAGAGCAGAGTTTCATCCCATGTCCCGATTTTATCACAAATGGCTTTTGGCGTTAGCCAAGCGCTGGTTTGAACCATCCAGCGCTCGCCGTCGCCACCATAAAGCCGCACCAAAAAATCAACCGGTTCGTCGGTATCGTGAATCCAGAAAGATTCTTCGCGGGGCTTCATGCTTCGGTAATCGTCGCCATCCATAAAATGCACCGAAGGACTTACCCCGAGGTAGCCTTCGTTTTTTTCGAGGACTTTAACCTGTTCTTCGATTTTATCGTTGCTCAAAACATCATCGGCATCGAGGTATTGGATGTATTTTCCTTTACTCATCGCCAAACCTTTGTTCCGGGCAACGCAGGCTCCCTGGTTTTTCTGAACAAAAACCTTCAACTTGTCCGATTCATATTTCCTGGCCAACTCAACGGTTTTATCTTTTGAGCCATCATCCACCACAAAAACTTCGATATTTTCCCAACTTTGGCCCAAAACCGAATCGAGTGTTTCGACAATAAATTTTTCGGCATTGTAGGCCGGAATGACAATGGAAACCTTTGGGTTGTAATTTTCCATGGCCTATTTCTTAAGAAGTGATTTTGCAGGAATACCTCCAACAATATCGCCAGGTGCAACACTTTTTGTTACCACCGAACCTGCTGCAACAATAGCTCTTTTGCCAATAGTAACACCGGGAAGTAGCGTAACTCTTGCCCCAACCCAGGCACCATCTTCGATAATCACTTTTCCCGTTTTTACACCACCTTTCCAGGCAGCAAAAGTGTCTGATTTATAATCGTGATCATGGGTATAAATAATATCATAAGGTCCAAGAGCTACTTCATTTCCAATTACAACGTCATCGCTGGTGTCGATTGTGGTAAAGTCGCCTATGTTTGATTTCTCACCCATCGTAAAGCTGCCATCAAAACCTGGTTCGCGTGGGAAAATATTACAGAAACTCGAAATACTGCTGCCATTTCCCATCTTTACCTGTTTTCCGTTACGCAAAACGCTTTCGCGAAGAATTGAACATCGGTCACCGATGGTAATATTTGTATTTTGTCCGGCATGGATATTTGCCTTTTCATGTATTCTTGTTTGTTTTCCAATAATTATCGAACCACCTGCTGAAAGTCCAAAAGTCACCCTTTTCATCAGCACCGCACCATCTCCCACAGAAAGATTTCCATGGCCTTCGACGATAACAGGAAAATGCAACTGAACACCTTTGCCCAGCTTCGACTGTCCCAATCTGATATTCCAGTAAACGAACCTTCCAAATCGCCCGAAAATATATTTCAGAAATTGCAGGTTTAGCTTTATAAGATTTATCAAGGTTTTCATAAGATTAAATTTTAGGTTCTGAACGACCAAGCCGGATGAGGTCGAGATATGAGAAATTAGTTTCTTTCTTCAAGGTTTTCATGGTTTTGAAGGAATGATTTTTCCCAATGCCTAAAATATACCGTGCCTGGTTCCAATGAATTTTTTTCAAAGCAAGTTTGCGTTCTTCTGCTGTGAGGGGACATTCATCTTTTTGAATCATTTCTTCGGCACACTTCAAATATTTAAATGGAATTGTAAAATCGGTACGGTTATCCTGCATTTCCTGCTCGGCATGTTCCCGATACCAAACCACTCCTTGCGCCATGAGTACCACCGGGTATTGGCTTGCCAGAATATGCCACATTTCAAAATCCCCGAGATAGCGTCTGCCGGTAAATCCTCCTACTTTTTCAAAAACATCATTTCGTATAATTGCCGAAAGTGGTGCTTTGTGAAAAAGCTGTTGCTCGAAATAATGACGTTTGTAAGCTTCGCGTGGGCTAAGCAGAAAAGGGAAAATTCTGAATTTATCCTGAGGAAGTGAGGACAAGCCAAATCCTGCTTTAGGAAACTGTTCCATACCAGCCACAAAAACTTCGAGGCCGGTAGGATAAATCATGTCGTCGGCATCCACATATTTAAGATATTTTCCCTGTGCAAGACTTGCAGCTTTGTTGCGGTTGGGATAGTCGCCGAGGTTTTTCTCGTTAAGAATTACTTTGACGCGCGGGTCCTTTGCTTCATAACTCTTGGCAATTTCAACGCTTCGGTCTTTGCTCCGGTCGTCAACAACCAGCAATTCCCAGTTTTGATAGGTTGAGGCCATCACACTTTCGATGGCTGCTCCAAGGTATTTTTCGCGGTTGTAGGTGGTCATTAAAACGCTTACAAGCGGTTGTTGAGATTTTTCCATGTTCATAAATTTTTTTTAGTTCAATTTTTCTTAGCCTGAATTCCTTGTGGCGGATAGCCAACGTAATATTTTTGAGATGATTCGACACCTTTCATGCCTCTGAAAGTAGCATTAAAACCGAAAAGCAATGCGGCAGTCCAGGCAGCGCGTACAAGATGGAAATTGTACCAGATCCATTTTATCTTTTCGCCCAAACTCAATTCCTTCATTTTCAATAATCTTATCTTAATCTGAGCCATCCTGACGAAAGGATTTTTTGGATATTTGATGTAATCGTAAAATTTATAATTCTGATAAAGGATGATGTAACTGCGTTTAAAATAGAACTTAAAGTCCTGATGATGATAATGATAAACCCTTGCACGGTAATCGTAAACAATTTTATAGCCGAGCGCCAGTGCATCCTTCGCCCAAAGCGTGTCTTCCGAAAACATTAGCTTTTTAAAAGGTACTTTTTCTTTGATGCTTTTGCGGTACATGGCGTTTACATCGTCCCAGTTGCAGTATTCGTGCTGCTTTTTGCCGGGGAGTTTTGTAAAATCTTCAGGATTTTCGAAATAAACGGTAAAAGGTTTTGCTTCGCTGGCCGGCTTGAACCACTGCAGCGGATTTTTTTCGTGGTCGTGGGCAACAATCTGTTGTCCGCAAACTCCGGCAACCAGCGGGTCGGCAAAATGTTCGAGCATGGTTTCAATCCAGCGGTTATCGGCGGGTGTAGCATCCTGAACGGTCATCAGCACAAATTCACCCTGCGCCAGGCTTACTCCGAGATTGCGGGTTTCGCCGTGGTTGAAATCTTTGGGTGGCAAATTATGAACTTTTACAGGATATTTTGCCAGCAGTTCAAGCGTTCCATCGGTCGAACCGGAATCAATCACGATTACCTCGATGGAATCTTTGAGGGTTTGCGAGAATATCCCGTCAAGGCAAGGCTTTATCGTAGAAATCCCGTTCTTTACCGGAATCACCACCGAAACCAAAGGCGCTTTCTGTTGATTTTCGTTCATGGCGTTTATTGCTTTATGTATGGATGTTTCCCAATATTCGAATCGAGGCTGACCGGCTGAAATAAACTTTTAATCAGCTTACCAAGCCCGGGAATCCGGTTAATTCTTCCCAAAACAATCAGTTGAAAAATAAAAGCTTTAGCTACAAATCCCAGGCTTAGGATTCTATTTTTAATTCCAAAATTTAAGACTGAAAAGGTAATTTTATAATGAAGGGTTTTTGCTGCTCCAAAAGCAACACTTCGCGCCAGAATTCCGAATGATTTTCGAAGCTCAGGGTTCATCAACGATTGGCTTTTAATAAAATGTGAAATCAGAATTTCCTTTCGTGCAAGGAGTTTTGGCAACGAACTGATTTCACCCTGGCTGATGCTGCCCACCTCGTGCATCCTGTAAAAAATATCAGGTTTAAGATTATAAAACTTTTGATAACTCAGGTTGGAAGTCAATGCCTTGAGGTGGAAATCCACATCCTGCCAGCAGGCTAATCCTTCTGTAAAACCGCCAATTTTTTCGATGGCACTTTTCCGCCAGATCGGTCCGGAAGTTTGCCAAACGGCATCAAGTTTAAGAAAACGAAATAAATCAGGCTCCTCAGTTTCCTTATTCCACAGGTTTCGGGCGTTTTTAGGATCATCTTTAAACATCAACATTGGGAAAACCCAGAAATCATTTTCAGGAAATTTCCGAATCGTTTCGGCACGCTGCGAGAGCGCAAAATCGGCCAATAAATCATCAGAATCGAGGAAAATCAGGAAATCACCGCTTGACTTTTCAACACCAATATTTCGACAAACAGGAGCGCCACCAGGCTTTCGGTCACGGGTAAAACACCTGATTCTATTGTCCTTTTTGCTGTAATCCTCCATTACTTTTTTGCTGGAGTCGGTCGAACCATCGTCAACAACAATGGCTTCCCATGAATCATATTTTTGCTTTAAAACCGAATCGAGGGTGGCCGATAAAAAATCGCCCCGATTGAAATTTGGAATGATAATCGAAATATTTATCAGGCTATGATTCATTCATGTGGCTTTCTATATTATTTCCTTTTAAAAACACCTTTAATCTTAACACCGGCATTTACAAAGCCTTTTCCTAAAACCGGAAACAAGAGCAACCTGTAAGTTTTTGGCATTTTCCATCCATCGCGGAGCATTTCGCCGCCATATCTTCGTATCAGTTTACAATCTTTGGCATTTAAAACCAAGCCATACATGTACTGCAAATCTTCGCGTAAATGTTTTCCCTTTGGATATTTTTTGGGTTCTTCGGTAAAAACTTTTTCGGCTGGTGGTGGTGAAACAGGTTCTCCGCGCATAATCGGGTCGGTGCCGGTTTCGCGGCGTTGTTTTGAAAACTCCTGAAGCATGTTGCGGAAATGCTGGATTTTATTGGCGTGACGGTTTGTTGCTGAACCTCCGTGGATCCGCATAAAATAGGTACACTCGTTAAGAATAGCGATTTTGTATTTTTCGAGCAGGCGCATCCACAAATCGTTATCTTCCGAAACGATATATTCGGGTCGGTAACAGCCCATGTCGATTACTTCCTGACGGCGATAACAGGCGGTTCCATGCACCACAAGGCTGGCTCGGTCGGGCTTAAAGTCGTCGAGCGTTAAATCACGTACACTTTTGCCTTCAAAAAACCTACTTTGTGGCAACCTGTAGTTCCTGGCAATCTTACCATTGGAAGTCATAAATGCTTGTTGGTTGCAAACCATCACATAGTCCGGATGAGCTTCGAGGAAGTCGATCTGCTTTTGTATTGAATCTGGTGTGGAAATATCGTCGGCATCATGGCGGCGGATATATTTTCCACGGGCAACTTTGAGTCCGTTGTTTAGCGAACGTGCAACGCCCTGGTTTTTCTGGATAATCGGAACAATACGCGGATCGTTGTACGAATCGATAATCTCCTGCGAATCGTCGGTGGAGCCATCGTTAACCAACACGATTTCAAAATTGGTAAAAGTCTGATTTAGGAGGCTATCTATTGCCGGCCGCAGATAATCCCGCCCATTATAAACAGGCATGAGAATACTAACCATTGGGTTTTTATCCATGATTGATCGGTGTTATTTGAAATTCCATTTGGATTGAAGCACAATTTTCGCCCGCTTGTCGAAAGGATAGGGCCTTAAAATGTATTTATCGCCCTGCTTGATGTTGAAACGCATGCAGTTTTCGATGTAATCCATTGTTCCGTAGTTGTTTCCAAGCCAGATGGAGATATAATATGTTCCCGGAGCCAAGGAAATATTTTTCACGGTAACCGATACTTTGATTACGCCGCCTTTGTCAACTTTTTTAATTTCGAAAAGGTCATCAGCGTTCGTGATGTGTCCCACAAATTCGTTGGAATCGTTGCGAATATCCAGCGAAAGGTCGGTGTAATCGATGGGTTCGTTGGCTCTGGCAACGGTGCTTACCATAAAATCATCTCCCAGGAAAACCTCATCAATTTTTTTACCATCCATATTTGTCATCTGGTATTCCTGAAATTCGATCAGCCGCGTTCCGCTTCGTTTTAAATCGTTTTCGTTGACCGACTGCTTTTTGTAGGCGGTGGTGATTTCGTGAACATTGCCTTCCATGGTGATGGTGCCGTTTTGCATCAGGATTCCTGTTGTACAAAGTTGCTCAACGGCCGTGAGGTTGTGGCTGACGAAGAGCACGGTGCGGCCACTCCGCGAAACCGACTGCATTTTGCCAATGGCTTTTTTCTGAAAATCAGCATCGCCAACGGCAAGCACCTCATCAATAATCAAAATTTCAGGCTCAAGATGGGCGGCAACAGCAAAAGCGAGTCGCACGTACATCCCCGATGAATAGCGCTTTACAGGTGTTTCGGCATATTTCTTAACTCCCGAAAATTCGATAATTTCTTCGTATTTCGAATCGATTTCTCTTTTTGTCATCCCCAGAATGGCGCCGTTGAGATACACATTTTCCTTGCCGGTTAGCTCGGGATGAAAACCTGTGCCAACCTCCAAAAGGCTTGCAATTCGTCCTTTAACCTTGATCGTGCCTGTTGTCGGGGCCGTTACCCTCGAGAGTAATTTAAGCAGAGTGGATTTTCCGGCGCCATTTTTACCAACGATTCCAAGAACCTGGCCTTCGCCAACTTCCAGATTAATATCGCGTAAAGCCCAAACATACTGTCCATCAACGGTATCAAGTTTGTTCCGGACGCCAACTTTTCGGGTGGGATCTTCCTTGCCGCGGATTTTTGCAAAAAAACGGTTCAGGTCGTGGCTTAAGGTTCCGGTGCCTACAACGCCCAGACGGTATTGTTTTGAAATATCCTCGAGTTTAATGATTGTATTCGACATTTTAGTAGCTTTTAGTTTTGAAAATTATAATAAACTAACCTGTTGACTGACTAAACAGTATCCATAAATGTTTTTTCGACTTTATTGAAAATAACTACCCCTGCAACAAGGACTACAACGGTAAATCCAAAACTGTAGAGCAGGTGCATGTAATTGATTTCACCAACACCGAGTAGCGCAGTTTTAAATGTTTCGACAATAGGAGTCATCGGGTTAGCCAAAACATAAATCTTGTATTCTTCGGGAATTTCCGACATGGGATAAATGATTGGTGTGATGTACATCCAGAGTGTTACCCCGAAAGTTACCAAATTGGTCAGGTCGCGGTATTTCGTAGTTAGCGATGAGATGATAATCCCGAATCCAAGGCCTAATCCTGCAATCAATACTATCAAAACCGGAATGAGCAAAACATTAAGATTAGGTTTAATGATTGGGTCGGTAGCCATAAAATAAAATAGAAATCCCAACAAAAAGACAAATTGAATGAAAAAACTTACAAGGTTTGAAATGACAACCGAAATTGGCAGTGCCAGACGTGGGAAATAAACCTTCCCAAAAATGGAGGCGTTTTTTATAAAGGTTTGTGAAGTGTCGTTGAGGCAGGTGGAGAAATACGTCCAGCCTACAATCCCTGTTAAGTAAAACAATACTTTTGGAATTTCACCTGTAGAAATTTGGGCAATATTTCCGAAAACAATTGTAAACATTAAGGTTGTGAGCAATGGTTGAATGATAAACCAAAGTGGCCCGAGGATGGTTTGCTTGTATTTTGCGACAAAATCGCGTTTCACAAACAACATAATCAAATCGCGGTATCGCCACAACTCACCCATGTTGATATCCAGAAGACCTCTTTTTGGCCTGATAACCATTGTCCAGTCATCGGCTGGCAGGCTGTTAATTTTGTTGGGAATTGTATTTTCCATTTTCAAATTATTTTGAAGATTTGTTTAGAGAATCACGGGAATTTTGTTAAAAAGTCGTCGTAAGCATTTGCAATTCCATCTTTTAGCGAAATGGATGGTGTAAAACCTAATGAAGTAAGCAGCGAAACATCCAGTAATTTTCGTGCGGTTCCATCTGGTTTTGAGGTATCCAGAACCAATTCGCCGGTAAAACCAACGATTTCTTTGATAAGCAACGCGAGATCCTTGATAGTGATATCCTTTCCCCAGCCGATGTTTACAAATTTATTACCATCGTAGGTTTCCATCAGGTAAACGCAGGCAGCAGCAAGGTCGTCAACATGCATAAACTCACGAAGTGGTGAACCTGTGCCCCAAATTGTCACGTTTGGCGCGTCGTTAACTTTTGCTTCATGGAATTTACGTATCAAAGCTGGCAAAACATGGGAGGTTTGCAGATCATAATTATCGTTTGGGCCATAAAGGTTGGTGGGCATGGCTGCAATGTAATTTGTGCCATATTGCAGATTGTAATTCTCGCACATTTTTAACCCGGCAATTTTTGCGATGGCGTAAGGCTCGTTGGTGTATTCGAGAACATCAGTGAGCAAATAATCTTCCTTGATAGGTTGCGGGCAGTTTTTAGGGTAGATACACGAACTTCCGAGAAACAACATTTTTTTCACACCGGTAAGATAGGCGTTGTGAATAATGTTGTTTTGAATCTGAAGGTTTTCGTAAAGAAACTGCGCCCTGTAAGTATTATTTGCCACGATTCCGCCAACTTTTGCAGCTGCATCAAATACATAATCGGGTTTTTCGAGGTTAAAAAATACCTGCACATCATTCTGATTCAACAAATTAAGCTGGGAATAAGAAACTCCGTCAGCATACTGTGGCTTTTTGGAATGATAGGTTCCGATGATGTGGGTGAATCCGTTTTTAATCAAATTACGAACAATGGCACTTCCCACCATGCCGGTACTCCCGGCAACAAATATTTTCGATTCTTTATTCATAATAACTTTTGATTTCGAAACCACCATCACGGAGATACCTGTCCTTTTTCATCAGTTTTACGTCGCTTTCCATCATCTCTTCAACCAGGCCTTTAAGATCGTATTGAGGTTTCCAGCCTAATTTTGTTTGTGCTTTTGTTGCATCTCCAATCAAAATATCAACTTCGGTTGGCCTGAAATAGCGTGGATCAACTTTTACTACTTCCTGTCCGATGGCAACTTTATATTCAGGATTGCTGCACGAAGCCACAGTTCCGATTTCGTTCAGTCCTTCGCCATTAAAGGCTACCTCAATGCCCAACTCTTCAAAAGCCATTCTTACAAAATCCCTGACTTCGGTAGTTACGCCGGTGGCAATAACATAATCGTCGGGTTTTTCCTGCTGTAAAATCAGGTGCATGGCGATGATGTAATCCTTGGCATGGCCCCAGTCACGCTTTGATGACAGATTTCCAAGGTAGAGTGTGCTTTGCATTCCAAGGGCAATTTTTGAAACGGCTCGTGTAATTTTACGGGTAACAAATGTTTCGCCGCGCTGAGGCGATTCGTGGTTAAATAAAATCCCGTTGCAGGCATACATTTGATAAGCCTCACGATAGTTTATCATAATCCAATAGGCGTAAAGTTTTGCCACGGCATAAGGGGAACGCGGGTAAAACGGTGTTTTTTCGCTTTGCGGGATTTCCTGAACCAAGCCATACAATTCGCTCGTTGACGCCTGGTAAATCCTGGTTTTTTGAGTGAGATTGAGCAACCTGACAGCCTCGAGCAGGCGCAGTGCACCAATGCCATCGGCATTTGCCACATATTCGGCAGTATCAAAACTTACCTTGACGTGCGACATGGCAGCAAGATTATAGATTTCATCCGGCTGTGTTTCCTGGATAATTCGGATCAGATTCGTCGAATCGGTCATGTCGCCATAATGAAGGATGAAGTTTTTATGATCAACATGTGGATCCTGATAAATATGTTCAATCCGGTCGGTGTTAAAAGAAGACGAACGCCGTTTAATCCCATGAACGATGTATCCTTTTTTGAGGAGATATTCCGAAAGATAAGCTCCATCCTGACCTGTGACACCTGTTATTAATGCAACTTTACTCATAATTTATGATTTTATTTAATTAAATTTCAAAAATTTAGTACAACATTAGACATCATATTTTTCTTAAAATATCAACAATAATCCGCCGTATCCTAATGATGATTGGCATAATACGGTATTTTGGTTTCATATCTTCACCATAAAATGATAAATCCCTACCACTGATTTTCATTTTCACATCATTGTAAACGATGCCGATTTTTTTCATGTCATTATGGGTAGCTTCTGTTAAAGCATCCGAGAAACCCTTCTTGGTCGAAAAGTTGTAACGAACAATAAAAATTGTTGCATCGGAATACTTATTTAAAAGATATGCATCCCCAACAAGGCCAATTGGAGGGGTTTCCACTACTATGTAATCGTAGCGTTTACGTAATTCCTGAAAAAGTAATTTCGTTTTTTCCGATTCAATCAATTCATCAGGATTTGGCGGAATAGGCCCTGATAAAAGGATGTCGAGGTTTTTGGTAAATGTTTTCTGGATTACCCCATTGATATGGAGATCAGTAATCAGGTAATCGGTTATGCCGATACCCGGATCGAGGTCAAAATCCGATGGCACCCTTTGATGTCTCAGGTTAAATCCAAGGTAAATGGTTTTCTTGCCGGTGAGGGCATACACCGAGGCAAAATTTAAAGCAAAAAAGGCTTTTCCTTCCAATTCCATGGCTGAAGTTACCAGGATTACCTGTTCGCCATTTGCAGGATTAAAATTTAACTTTATCCGGATAATTCGTAAAAGTTCGGTAAAATATGAATTTGGCGATTTCAGAACACTGCTTACACCTTTTTCGGGATTTCGCATCAAAGATCCAATCACCGGAATATCAGTATTCGAGGTAATATCTTCGATAGCCATTACCCGGTTATTAAAGAAAACCAACATAAACAGGAAAACCGCTGGCAGTAAAATTGCCCAGATCATCGAATTTATATAGGCAGTTTTAGGGCCTGGAGAAATCTTGGAAATTCCGGTATCGCCGGCAAAATCGACAATTTCGTGATCCGGAGTATTGGCTGCACGTTGAATTTCGACTTCCGATTTCCGTTTTAAAAGGAAATCATACAGGTCATTGATAATTTTATACTTTCGTTGGATAGTTAGAAATTCGCGCTCCAGCCTGGGCAGCTTCATAAATTCCTGGTTCAGGCTCCACATCCGTTGCTCTGTGTTGGCAAGTTTTAACTCTGTGGTTTCAATGGTGCTTTTCATGCTTTCGGCGCAGGCTACCTTCATAACGGCAATATCTCTTTCGAGGATTTGCAGGTATGGATTACTCCTGGTCGAATTTGCCAACAGGGTATTTTTCTCCTGAATGGCAAGCGCAAGTTTTCCAACCTGGGCATTAAACATGGGCAAATTTACGCCCATTGATGAAGGCATAACGATATCCTCATAATCTTCCCGCTCTTCGATGTAAGTGAGCAGATACCGGTAATATTCAAGGTCGATGCGCAGGTTTTTGCTGTCTTTTGATTCCTCATCAAGATTTTTCAGGAGGCTGCCGATTTTTTCCTGCAACATCATAAAATTGTGCTTCTTCCGGAATTCTTCAATTTCTTGTTCGGTATCATTCAAATCCTTTCGAAACTGCAGCAATTGTTTCTCGATAAAATTGATGGTGTTTGTAAGAATTTTATTCTTTTTTTCGAGATTACTCAGTAAAAATTCGGTGGTCAGTTGGTTCAAATAGTCCTTTTCCTTTTGTTTATTAGGGCCGTTTGAAGAGATGATAATCATCGAAGTTCCGCGTTCGATGTAAACATTGGTGGAGTTCATGTATTTTCCAACAAGTCCGTTCAGATCATTGATTTCAAAGGCAAATTCCTTATTTTGAATTTCGCTGGCATCAGTCTCATCTTTTAAGTTGATTACAAACCGATATTCTTTTTTTTGAATCGTGTCGCCAACATTGAAAGTTTTTGGTGTATCGAACGGGCCATTATCCGTTGAAAGCTGAAATTTGGCAGGAGAAAGGAATTTAACCCTGATTTGCTGATATCGGGGTTGCCAGTGGTCGCGGTCGAACCAGACAACAAAGGGCGACTGTGTGTAAATTTCGCTGTAAATGTATTTTTCTTTTGAAAAATACGACACTTCAAAATCAAGATTCTGGATAATCCGCTTAATCTGAGCAAACGATTTAAGAAAAGCAATCTGATTGTCGATAAGTTTTGAGCTCAGGTAAATCGGGGAAGCCGAAATCGCCCCTCTTTGTTCCAAAACCGAAGTATTGCTTTTATCTTCAATCAGCACGCTTGTTTTCATGCTGTAAATCGGGACAATGTATTTGTTTTTATTTGAAGCGGAAGCATAGGCAAGCATGATGGCAATAGCAAAAATGTACCAGTTTTTGGCGTATTTTATAAATACCCGCTTAAAATCTATTCCTCCAACTGAAGTAACTGGTTTGCTCATCGTATTACTTTGTTAGCGACAGTATTAGTACATAAGCTGTTAATAATGTCATTAAAACGGATAATGAAAATGTTGGGGTGATTCCATAGGATTTTGCCCGCATCTGATCGACATAAATCTGATCGTTTGGAAAAACATAAAACATATTACCTGAAATTAAATTTCCGCTGAGTACGTCAACCAAATAGACTACATTTTCGCCGCCAACTTTACGGAAAACCTTAATATACTCACGCTTGGCATAGGGTGTCAGGCCACCAGCAAGAGTTAATGCCTCGTAGATTGTGATTTTATTTTTTGTCATATTGAAGGTGCCTTCCGACTTAACTTCACCCATAATATTAACCGAATTATTGATCAGTTTTACATCAACACGTATTCTTTCGCCAAGTATTTTGGATGCAGCTATTTTTACTTCATCAGTGCTTTGCCGAACTGTTAAGCCGGCAACCTTAATTAATCCAAGATACGGAAATAAAATGGTGCTGTCGTCGCTTACATGATATCCCAACAATGCCTGATTGGTAGCATCCAAAAAATTAAGCCCTCCACCCGGCGCGAGAAAGTCGGACAAAGGTTTTTCGATAGTGGTAATGTTAATATAAAGATAATCATTGGGTTGAATAACATATT
The DNA here is from genome assembly GCA_903944895.1 of uncultured Bacteroidota bacterium. Lineage (GTDB taxonomy): Bacteria > Bacteroidota > Bacteroidia > Bacteroidales > 4484-276 > CAJATL01. The sequence continues at coordinate 19,871 of CAJATL010000140.1, read as the reverse complement.
CTGTAAGCGGATGCTCTTCACCAACAAAAGTATTGCAATAAGCACTGTCGTTAAGTTGATCGTACTGCATGAGCAAAATTTTGTTTTGCGGAATGCAGGACGAAAGCATCAATACCCCAATAAGGAAAAATATAAAAAGTGCCTTGAAAATCAATAATTTTAACGGTATTCCAAAAAGCATAGTTACTAAATTTGTAATAATGTTAACAAATGTAAAATTTTATCATTAACTCAACTATTTAAAAATATTTTTCTGCTTTTTTTTTCAAACCGCAGAAGTTCGAAAACAATGCCCTGAACCGAGAGGATTACTTTCTGCTAAATTTCTGAATGAACCTTAATACATCATTTCTATTGATTGGTTTTACCAGGTAACCTTTAAAATTTGCATTAATGATCTGATCCGCAATACTCTTGCCGGAATAGGCTGTCTGGGCCACGAAGGGAATATTGCCATATTCGGGCCATTTTTTTTCGATCGCTTCTTTCAGCATAATGCCATTCCATGGTTCTGGAAGGCCAATATCCATAAAAACCAGACTAAAAATAATTCCTTTATTATAGAACAATTCGATAATATTCATTGCCTCATTGCCGGAATAGGCCAGCGAAACATTGGCTACACCCTGAATGTACATCTTAAAAATATTGGCATTGATTTTTTCATCCTCAACAACCAAAACATACATTTTTTTATCATTGCTCAACTCACCGGAATCGGCTAAACCATTATTTTCATGGATGTCATTGTCCTTGCGTACCGGAATTTTTAATGTTGCAATTTCTCCCATGTTTTCGGTGGAAGTAAAATCAACTTTTGCGTCAAGGTTATTTAAATTTTTGAGTAATTTCTGAATTTCGCCGTGTAACCCCAAAATTGGGTTATTGCAATCGTATTTTTCCTTGTTGTTTTCACGCTTAATAAAATGAATGACGCTTTGCGGGATATCCTGCCCCAGGTTATCAATGCTGATGCTGATTTCGGTTTGGTTTGCATTGATAAAAAAATCGACTTTTACTACTTCTGACCGGCAGAAATTTAAAGCTTTTGAAACAAGAAAATTCAGTGTTTCGAAAAGGATATTTTCGTCGCTGAGTATGGTTATGTCGGTGACTGGATTAATTTTAAGCTGAATACTGTTTTTGCGGGCAAGTGAAGCGAGCATAATGTTTACTTTTTGCATCACCTGCAAAACCGAGGTTGGCCCCCATGAAATTTCATCGTGATCAACCTCAGATTTTTCAAAATTATTAAAAGCCTTTTTGAGGTCATATCCTGATTTTACAATACTATCAACATATTTATTAAGCTTCTGGTCGCCAACAATATTTTTCTCCTTCGAAAGTAAGGTGCCAAAACCAATTATTGTATTAAGTGCGTTTCGAACATTGTGGTCAAACGCATCCTCCTGTGCCTCAGTTAAATTTCTTGTGGCTTTGTTTGTTTGTTCCGCAGTGGATTCTATCCTCACATTTCTTGCCGGTAAATCTGTTCCCGAAGGCTGAATCAAGGATTCCATGGTGACAACAGGTTTGATGGTACCCAGAAATTTATTACCCTCAATTTCTTTAAATTCCAGGAAAACGGGAACGAGGTAACGTAGGGCGTCAAGAATAAATATTTCAGACGAAAACTCACGTATGTTTCTGGCATCAAAAGGGTTTGGCGTGTTTTTTAAAGTAAAAAACAGTTCCCTGACCGAATAGCTCGAAAATTCATCCTCGGAATAACCGGAAAACTTTTCACCGGCAGGGTTAACCAGCAAAATCTCCCCATCAAGATCGGATAAAAAAGCAGGTTCACTTTTATTATCAATCAACGACCTGTAATAATGCTTGTTGGCAAGCATTTTTTTATCCTTTACGTCTTTATTTCCAAACCTTGTTAAAATATTACTGTCCCCCCTGATTTATTATAAAACCCTACCTCAAAAATTTGGAGAAATCTAAAAAATAATGATTCAATCCATTGTCACAAAATTAGTGAATTTTACCCTGATTCGGTGTATTTAATTGTTGTTTTTGGTAATGAGGTGTTTATGATTTTCCAGAATCGCATTTAGTGACTCTGCCCATGATTTCCAGCTCAAGCGTAAATCGTAAAAATCGCGTGTCGATTTTGCTAAGGGCAGGTATTTGTTGTCGTAGTCGGTAAAAATTTCGGAAATCACATCAGCATATTGATCTCCATGCGCTTCAACCGGTAGCCTGAAGCCATTTTTCCCATTTTCGACAGCGGTGCCGATGCCGCCCGTATTAGTGGTTATCGAAGGTATCGCAAAAGCACTGGCTTCACAAAAAACAACACCAAAACATTCGCCACGGGTAGGCAGGATGAAAAAATGGTTTTCAAACAAAAGCTGATTGAAAAGTTCACTTTGCGACTTTTCGTTTTTATTCAGAAAAGGAATGACCACCATGTCGTCGTCCTGAAATTCGTCGGGAGGCCTGCATCCAACAATGGTTAAGCGCGTTTTGATGCCCTTTTTCTTCATTTCCTGCAAAGTTTCAAAAGCAATCGCCCCTCCTTTTCTTTGCCATTCAACACCAATGAAAAGAATCTTGCAAACGTCTCTTCCTTTATTATAATTAATCATTTCGCGGGTCGGAAGTATGTCAACATTAGGCCCGAAAGGAACAATGAAAACCTTTTCGGGGTTGGCGTGATAATCGTTAATCACCGAATCGGCAGCCCATTGCGAGGTACAGATTACAATGGCCGATTTATCAATGGCCATTTGCTCCACCTTGTTTCCTTCGATTTGCGAGATTTTCATAAAGTTTGAAAACCATTCGTAATAGTTATAAAACAGTTTAAAAGTGGTATCGGTGTAGTAAATGATTGGAATATCTGTTTTTAGCCTGCAAATCTCGGTTGACGAACGCTGGGCAAAAATGAAATCATAGTGCTTGCCTTTGAGTTTTTTCTCAAAAACCCAGGCATACTTTATCCCGTAAAAAATACTATGGTTAAAGTTATAACGTCTTGTTAATTTGTAATTTATCCTCTTTAAAATTCGTGTAAACGCATTATCAATTTTCGCCGGGCCTAAAACATCAACAGAGCCTACATCCTTTTCCAACACCTTTAAAATGGTGTAAATAGTACCCGATAAGACTTTTTTATCCAAAGGATCAACCGAAGTAAGATAAGCAATTTTATAATTATTTTTTTCCATCAGCCAGAATCTTTTTTGCTTTGACAAATATAGTTTTGATTCGTTTTGTGTACCCAAATAAAACGCTTTTTTCCAAAAAAAAACGGCAGTTCCACCATTTTCGAAAAAAAATTAGATTTTAATAATGAAAGATGAAAACTTTTAATATTTTTGTTTACTGTGGGTAAATGAAATTTTAAAGTAGTCTTTTGAGGGATGTTGTTGTTGTAAGTCACAAACTAATCTAATTATCAAATGGATACTGAACTTTTGAGTGGAGATATTATAGCAATTGCCGGAACATTTTTGGTCGGTTTTCTTGTTACGTTGTTGGCGATTCCCAAAATCATCGAGTTTACCAAAAAGCATAAACTGATGGATGATCCTACCCTGGATAAAGAACAACGAAAAATGCACAAAGATCCAATTCCCACACTTGGGGGAGTTGGAATTTTTATCGGATTCATTGTTTCGGCAGGCTTATGGTTGATACTTTCTTATTTTAAGCTAATTCCATCTCTCAATATCTCATCAATATCTTTAGACGACATCTGGTTGATTGGTTCTATCGCCGTTTCATTGCTTATCCTGTTTGTTACCGGCATTTTTGATGATTTAACCGATTTAAGTGCTTCAAAAAAATTTATTATCCAAATTGGAACCGCAATTTTGGTAGCACGTTTTGGATTAAGAATTGATCTCTTTGCCATTTTTAATATTGAAATTCAACCGATATTTAATATTTCTGCTGGAGATATTAAAACTCTTAGCGTTATTTTCGAATATGCTTTCTCAGTTTTCCTTATTGTAGGACTTACAAATGCTTTTAACCTGATTGATGGTATCGATGGATTAGCTGGTGGATTATCCTTTATGAATGCACTGGTTTTAGGAATTTTATTACTTGTTGTCAGAGATGATTTGGCTTTTGCCTTTATTGCTTTTGGTTTTGCTGGCGCCTTACTTGGATTTTTAAAGCATAACTTTAACCCGGCTAAGATTTTTATGGGCGATACAGGTTCGCTAATCATTGGTTTTTTGATGTCTGTGCTTGGAATCGCGTTAATAAAATATTCTAATGCGACCGTACCTAAAACTGGAAACAGTGAAATGATACAATATACAGTGATTGTTATAGGTATTTTGCTGCTCCCGGTTTACGACACTTTACGTGTTTTTACCGAACGTATTTTAGATAATAAATCGCCTTTCAAGCCTGATAAAACACACGTCCATCATCTTTTAATCGAAACTGGCTCTAATCACAAAAAAGCAGCAATTATCCTCTACTCCGCAAATGCAATAATTATTGCAATGGCTTTTCTCCTAAAAAGTGAAAAACCGATAATTGCAATTCCTTTTTTGTTTGTGTTGGCTACTATATTGTCGGAGAGTATTAACTTAAAACGCTTTTTAATAGCCATCACAAAAGGCCAAAAAGCTGAAAAAGAAAAAGAAAAGTTAAAAAGTGAAAATCGCCTTTTATCGAGAGAAAAAGATGAATTTGATTCACTAACCGATATGGATGAATAATTTACTAAAGATAAATTTGATTAATAAACGATAATATTATGGATACTTTACAAGAAAAACAATTGATTTTTTTAGTTGAGGACAACCCGATTTTTGCTGAAGTTGTTAAAACCGGCATCGAAAATGAGTTGGATTTAACAGTTTTACATTTTAGTACTGGTGAAGAAATGCTTGATTATCTGATCAAAAATCCTTTGGTCAGACCTGAAATTTTTATTTTAGATTTTGAATTAAACAGCAAAGTCGAGAGTGCTAAAAACGGTAAACAAATTCTACAGGAATTGGTGCAAAGGTACAAACAGAAAAAAATTATTGAAGAACTAAAGGTTATCATGTTAACAGGTTCGGGTGAAATTGAGTTGGCGATTGATTTATTAAAATTAGGTGCCACCGATTACATTTCGAAATTTAAGGAAAATGATAATAATTATGAATTTTTTGAAAAACTCAAGAAAACCATTCGTAATATCCTAAATATGAAGGCACTAAAAGCAGAAAAAATGCATTACCAACAAAAATCGGAAACTTATCTGAAACGTTTGATTTATATTTCGATAGCTTTGACATTGGTAATCATCACCTTAGGTTTGGTTTATTTTAAAACAAAATAATAGTTCTTTTTTAATTCCCGTAGTTCTGATATTTTTTGATGCGGTTATCCGAACCTAATGGATGCCTGTTTTCAATAAAGCTAAAAAACTTCAAACTTTCGAATAAAACACAAAATTTATGAGCATAGTTAAAGAATTCAAGGAATTTGCCATGAAGGGCAATGTGGTTGATATGGCCGTGGGTATTATTATCGGTGCCGCTTTTGGAAAAATTGTTGCCTCGGTTGTTAACGACATCATCATGCCTCCTATCGGTGTTTTGATTGGTGGGGTTAATTTTTCGGATCTCAGCGCTGTCATCAAACAGGCTTCGGTTGATGCGGCAGGTAACGCCATTGCTGCAGTTACGATTAATTATGGCAAGTTTATCCAGACTACCATCGACTTTTTGATTGTAGCTTTTGCGATTTTTGTCATGGTAAAAGTGATGAACAATTTAAAAAAGAAGGAAGTTGAGGCCCCCGTTGAAGCGCCACCACCTGCCGAGCCAACCAAAGAAGAAATTCTGCTTACCGAGATTCGTGATTTGCTGAAAAAGCAAAATTCATAGATTTTTTCAAAACCAGATTTGAGATTAACCAGGGTGCATTTGTCGGTTTAAAATTTATTTAACCCGCCGGATGCACCCTTTTTATCTGATGTTCCAAAAGCATCAAATCGGCCAGGACAATGGCTGTCGCTGCTTCGATAATGGGTGGCATCCGCAATGCAATACACGCATCATGACGACCCACGATTTTAAGCTCTTCAACTGTGTTGCTCTCAAAATTAAAAGTTTTCTGGGCAAGACCAATGCTTGAAGTTGGCTTGATGGCTATTCTGAAAACCAGGTCATTTCCGTTGGTAATCCCACCGTTGATGCCGCCGGAATTATTGGTTTTTGTGGTTCCTTTTGGGGAAATAATCGGATCGTTGTGCAAACTGCCAGGCATTTTTGCTGCCTCAAAACCACTTCCAAATTCGATTCCTTTAATGGCAGGAATAGCGAAAACCAGGTGACTGATCAACGATTCGACGGCATCAAAAAACGGCTCGCCTAATCCAACCGGCATAGCTGACGCACGACATTCGACAATTCCTCCGATGGAATCACTGGATTTTACGGCCTTTTCGACAGCCTCCTCAATATTTTTATTTCCGCCAGCCTCGATAATTTGTGAATTTATGTTGATTGGAGCAATCAGCTTTTTAGCAAGAACGCCTGCAGCAACCAGGGCTAAAGTAAGTCGGCCCGAAAAATGCCCGCCACCACTGTAATCTGCAAATCCGCCAAACTTTTTAACCGCCACAAAGTCGGCATGGCCCGGCCGTGGCTGCTTTACCAGGTTATTGTAATCGGAAGGCTTGATGTTTGCATTTTCGAAAAGGATGGTGAGGGGCGCTCCGGTTGTCTTTCCTTCATAAACTCCGCTGATGAGCGCAGGCAAATCAGTTTCTTTGCGCGGCGTGGTTCCTTTTGCTCCGCTTTTGCGCCGCGATAAATCGGATTCAAAATCGGCTGGCGACAGCGCCAATCCGGCAGGACAGCCATCAACAGTTACCCCAACCGCTTTTCCGTGCGATTCACCAAAAATGCTTATTCTGAATATTCTGCCAAATGAATTCATGGATTTAGGATTTGTGATTCAATGTCGTTTAGTTAAGGATTTGAACGCTGATAACGCTGATGCAAGCAACGCTGATTTTCGCGGATTTCTTGTGTCATAAAAAGTTTTAATCCGCGTTTGAAAATCCGTTTGATCCGCGTTCCATTTTATATTTATTAACTAAACGACATTGATTTGTGATTGATGATTGATGATTTGTGATTTGTGATTTGTGATTTGTGATTTGTGATTTGTGATTGACTGCCCACTGGCGACTGCCTACTACTGCCAACTGGCAACTGCCAACTGGCGACATTTGATTTCAGATAACCGACTTAAAATACTTCTCCGTGTTTTCCGTGCCTCCGTGGTAAATTTGTGATTTACAATTTAACGATTTTCACATCCAAAAGCTCCAAATCTTCAAAAAAGGATGGCCAGGATTTGGACACACATTCGGCATTTTGGATGATGACGGGCTTTTCGGCGATTAATCCGGCAACGGCAGCGGCCATGGCAATCCGGTGATCGTGATGTGAAAAAATGGTTCCACCTGAGATTTTCCCACCTTTTACAAGCATTAAATTTTCTTCCAAAGTTATTTCAATTCCCAATTTTCCAAATTCCTGCTGAAGCGTTAAACCCCGGTTACTTTCTTTGTTGTGAAGTCTTTCGACCCCTTTAATTTTACTTACTCCATCGCAGACAGCGGCCAAAACTGCAAGCGGCGGAAATAAATCCGGACAATGCGTTGCATCAAACTCAAAAGCCGAAAGTGGTTTTTTTGAAACTGAAATTTCATCATCGTTGTAGTTTACCTCAACACCGGCAGCGGCAAGGGCTTTTAAAATATTCCGGTCGGCCTGCTCCGAAAAACGGTTTAATCCTTTTACACGAACTTCGCCATTGATGGCTGCAGCAACGAGCAAAAAAGCCGCACCGCTCCAATCGCCTTCAAGTTCAATTTCGGCTGCCTTATATTTTTGATTTCCCGGAATCTTGAAACTCTGGTAATCCCGGTTTTCGATGTTGATGTTGAACTTTTTAAGTAAATCTATAGTCAAATCAATGTAAGGGCGGCTTTTTAAATCATGAACAATAGCCTCTGAATCATTTGAAGCCAAAGGTAAAGCCATTAATAATCCCGAAATAAACTGAGAGCTTTCGGATCCGTCAACTTCAATTTTTCCGCCTTGAATTGCACCTTTAACTTTTACCGGCAAAAAGCCATTGTTGGTGCTGCAGTTTACGCCGAGGTTTTGCAAAGGTCCGGCAATATTTCCGAGCTTACGTTTTAAAAGGGTTCCTTCGCCGGTAATTGTAATTTCATCAGAACTGAGCGCCGCCAGCGGAATCATCAGCCGCGCCAGAAGGCCGGATTCGCTGCAATTAATCAGGGTTTCGTGAGATGCTTCGCCTCCAATGATTGTTAAATTATCATCTTCAAGCCAAAAAACAGCACCAAAATATTCTGCCATTTTAATCGCTGCCAAGGCATCATCGCAGCGTGAAGGATTTTTTAATATAGAAGTCCCATCTGCGAGCATGGCTGCAACAACCGCCCTGATGGCAAGGCTTTTTGATGATGGCGCCGTCAGCGTTCCCGAAATTTCCGAAGGGTAAACCGTGATATTCATCTAATCTTTTGTTGGTGTTAACATTTTTCTCAATTCATCAATCAGAATATCCTCCACTTTAGCTTCTCCAATTTTCGTTAACAAAATAAGAGCGATCCGTTCGGCAGTTCGTTTCTTATCCTTCAAAATTGCTTTTATGAGTTTTTCGTGATTAAAATCGCCTTTTACAGGAAGTTTTAAATGAAGTAAAAGATTTTTAATTCGTTCGGTTTCTTCAAAGCTTAAATATCCCAGATTTTGTGAAAGCCGCGCTGCGATGACCATCCCCAAACTTACAGCTTGTCCGTGACTTATACCCGAAATTTTCTCGATGGCATGGCCAAAAGTGTGGCCGAAATTCAGCAGGCGGCGTTCGCCACTTTCCTTTTCATCCCGGTTTACGATGCCCGATTTTATCCGGATTGAATGAGCAACCAGTTTTGAAATAACCTCATTGTCCAGATTCAGCGCTTTTTCAAAGCTATTTTCGAGATAAGAAAACATCGTGTCATCGGCGATGAGGGTGTGTTTTACGATTTCGGCAAAACCATTCGAAAGCTCGATTCCGGGCAGCGAATGTAAAACTTCCGTGTCGCAAATCACAAATTCGGGCTGATTAAAAGTGCCGATAATATTTTTAAAGCCTTTGTAATTTACGCCATTTTTACCGCCAACGCTGGCATCAACCTGAGCCAGAAGCGTTGTCGGGACAAATCCAAACCGGATTCCCCGCAAATAGGTTGACGCAACAAAGCCGGCAACATCGCAAACGATGCCTCCACCGATGCCGACTATGAAGGTTGACCTGTCGGCCAGCAATTTCATCAGTTGGCTATAAATATTATTAACGGTGGCGAGGGTCTTGATTTTTTCGCCGGATCCAATAATTATAGTTGGGAAATCATTAAAAAAACGGCTGTAAATCTTATTTACATTTTCATCGGTGATGATGACGGTTTGCCCGCCAGGTAAGTATTCCCGGAAGTTTTTAAAACTTTCGCCAACCATTATTTCCGAAATGCCGGCGCTACCGTTGATTGTAAATTTTGTCATCAGGTTTCAAAAATAACCTTATTCGTTGGATTTACCGTTACTCATGATTTTCATTTGCTTGTTGATTGATTCCTGGTGAATGGCCATAAAAACCGTTTCGACAAACTCGGTGCTTAAATTCCTTGCTTCGCCCATCCGGCGGGTATGCGCAAGGATTTCCTTCCACCTGCCAGGTTGAAGAATCTTAATGTTATTCTTCATTTTATACTTCCCGATTGTCTCGGCCACCTCCATCCGGCTGGCAAGGATGTCGAGCAATTCTTCATCAAATTTATCAATCTGGCTGCGAAGTTCTTCGATGGTATGCAGAAATTCAGCGTCGTTGGTTTTTTCTTTTCTTATCACAAGCTCATCAAGCAGGTTGCTCAACTGGGCTGGCGTAATCTGCTGTTTTGCATCGCTCCAGGCATTGTCGGGGTCGTGATGAACCTCGATAATCAATCCATCAAAATTGAGGTCGAGCGATTTTTGGGTAATATCTTTCAACATTGTGCGGTTGCCGCAAATGTGGCTGGGATCAACGAGCAGGGGGATTTCGGGCATACGGCGGTGCAAATCAATCGGTACCTGCCAATGCGGCGGATTCCGGTAAACATTTTTACCATAAGTGGAAAATCCACGGTGAATGGCCCCAATCCTGTTTATTCCTGCTTCATAAATCCTTTCGATGGCACCAAGCCACAATTCAACATCGGGGTTTACAGGGTTTTTGATGAGAACGGGAACATCAGCGCCTTTGATGGCATCGGCGATTTCCTGCACTGCAAAAGGATTTGCCGTTGTCCGGGCACCGATCCATAAAATGTCAATCCCATGTTTGAGGGCTTCAAAAACGTGCTGCCGGTTTGCAACCTCGGTGGTGGTGAACATGCCGGTTTCGGCCTTTGCTTTTTTAAGCCATTGCAGGCCAACGGTTCCAACGCCTTCGAAGGAATTTGGCCTGGTGCGCGGTTTCCAGATGCCTGCCCTTAAAATTCTGATACCGGATGCAGCCAGAAGCCGGGCAGTTGCCAGTACCTGTTCCTCAGATTCGGCACTGCATGGCCCGGCAATAACGAGTGGTTCGATGTTTCCGGGAAGCCCCCAATCTTTAAGTGGTAGAATATTTAATTGTTTTTCCATAACTGTTGCTTTAAGATAAAACCCTTTTAATTTTGTTTGAGGAGAGGATTAATGAGGTGATTTTATCGGTGTCGTGTTCCTGAATGGCAGTTTTGAAATTTTCGAGGTATTTGATGTATGTTTCGATGACAGCTACCACGTTTTCGGCATTTTGCTCAAAAATCGGGCTCCACATTTCAGAGGAGCTTTTCGCAAGCCGAACTGTTGAATCGAAACCCCCGCTGGCCAGATCGAAAATATTATTCTCGTTTTTTTCCTGATCTAAAACCGTGAGTGCCAGCGCAAATGAGCTAATGTGCGAAATATGCGAAACATAAGCCGCGTGTTTGTCGTGCTGGGCGGCATCCATCAATACCGGCCGCATGTTGAGCGTGTCGAACAAAAGCCTTACGGTAGAATTTGCCCTGATGCCGCTGTTTTCGGTATCACAAAAAATGACTGCTTTCCCATCAAAAAGCCCGGGTTTTGCGGCCCAGGGTCCCGAATATTCAGTTCCGGCCATGGGGTGTGCTGCAAGATAATTTTTCCGTTTGGGATGGTCTTTCACCGAAAGGCATAGCTGCTCTTTGGTTGAGCACATGTCGGTGACAATTTGTTTGTCAACTTTATCTAAGATTAATGGTAGCATCTTAACTGCCGCATCCACAGGTATGGCCAAAATGATCAGTTCGCTTTTTGCGACAGCATCCTGCAAAGTTTGGATTTCGTCAACGATGCCGGCATGAAGTGCCGTTTCGGCATGTAATACGTTGTTGTCAACACCGATAATCCGTTTGGTAAAACCCCGTTTTTTCAGGTCAATGGCTGCCGAACCGCCCATTAGGCCAAGTCCTATAATTGTTGTTATCATTTTAAAAGTGTTTCAATTTCTAATTTTTAAACCTCACAGGTCTAAAAGACCTGGTAGGTTTTATTGGGTTTTGTCAGGTTTCAATTTTGTAATCCTTTCTATTGCTTCGAGTAAAAGCCCTTCGTTGCTGCAAAGCGAAATCCTGAAATAATTTTTTCCTTGTTCGCCAAAAATAAAACCAGGTGTCATAAAAACCCCGGCTTTCCGCAAATAAAAATCAGAAAAATCTGATGAGTGTCCGAAATTTTCAGGAACCCGCGCCCAGATAAACATTCCCGACTGGTTTTTGTTAAACGAGGCACCAAGTTTTTCGATAAGTCCGATGGCCAGTATTTTCCGTTTTTCATAAACTTCATTTATCTTTTTGTACCATTCAGCAGGCATCTGCAAAGCCTGCACCGCCGCCAGTTGAGTAGGTTTAAACATCCCCGAATCCATGTTGCTCTTCACTTTAAGGATGGCTTCGATGGCTGCTGCCTCACCTGCAACCATGCCAATCCGCCAGCCGGCCATGTTGTGCGATTTGCTTAACGAATTTAATTCAAGAGCAACATCTTTAGCCCCTTCCACCGACAAAATGCTCATAGGTTTATCGTTGAGAATAAAACTGTAAGGGTTATCATTAATTATCAAAATCCGATGTTTTTTAGCGAAAGCGATGAGTTCTTCAAAAAGCGATTTGCTGCCTCGCGCTCCCGACGGCATATTTGGATAATTTACCCACATAAGTTTTACTTTGGATAAATTATTTTTTTCGATTTCATCAAAATTAGGAAACCAGCCGTTTTCTTCGGTCAAATCAAATTTTATGACTTTGGCCTCTGCAATTTTTGCCGCCGCTTCATAAGCAGGATAACCAGGGTCGGGGATTAAAACTTCGTCGCCGGGGTTTAGAAATGCCAGCGAAATATGCATGATACCTTCTTTTGAGCCTATCAATGGCAGGATTTCATTTTCAGGATTTAATGCAATACCGAAATTTTTTAAATACCATGCTGCAAAAGCAGCCCTTAATTGAGGAATGCCGGTGTACGATTGGTAACCGTGATTTCCATGGTTACGGGCTTCGATGGCCATTGTTTCGATTGTAATTTCGGGAGGCGCTTGGTCAGGATTGCCAATTCCGAGGTTTATGACATCAATGCCTGAAGTGCGCATCCAAGCAATTTCGGCAAGCTTTTGCGAAAAATAATATTCGCCTACATCGGCAATCCGGCGGGCTGGTTCAATAATCATGACGCTAAATTTTTATAAACTTCCACAAACGATTTGATTCCTTGTTTGTATTCGCCCAGAACATGAAGATCTTCGACAAGCGGCGAAATGGCGCTGATACATTGCTGGTAGCGCAGGTAGTCGTCAAAAATCACATCAATATAAAAAAAGTACTGCCACTCCTTGCCAATAATGGGCATGGACTGGATTTTGGTAAGGTTGATGTCGTAAAAAGCGATGATGCTCAACACTTTGGATAAGCTTCCGGTTTGGTGATGCAGGCTGAAACAAAGTGAAGATTTGTCGGCATCTGTAGGCTTGCCGCTGAGTCCGGTTTCTTTTTCGATAATCAAAAATCGGGTATAATTGCGTTTGTTGGTTTCGATGCCTGCAAACAGAACTTCCAAATTGTAGGTTTCGGCGGCAAGCAGGCTGGCGATGGCGCCACGGCCATGAATCTGATGATCCACAATTTCTTTGGCGCTCAAGGCTGTATCCGACGATTCGACAAGTTTAATCTGTGGGAAATCAGCAAAAAACGCCCTGCATTGTTCGATGGCCATGTAATGCGAATGAACTTCTTTTAATTCGCCGATGCTTTGTCCGGGCAGCGCCATCAGATTTTGTTCGATGCGTAAATATTCTTCACCAATTATGGTTACTGGTTTTTCTTTTAAAATCGAATAATTTTGAAGGATGCTTCCGGCTACGGTATTTTCGATGGCCATCACACCAAATTTGCTGGTACCGGTTTTAAGCGAGGTGGCGATATCATCAAAGGTGATGCAGGGAAGGATTTCGATGCCGTTCCCGTTAAAATATTTGCGGGCGGCAATTTCGTGAAACGAGCCATTCCCGCCTTGAATAGCTACTTTTGAGTTTTTTATTTGCTGATTAGTTTCCATAATTTATCCCAAAAAAAAGACCCCGTGTTTTTCACGAGGCCTGTTGATATTTTAGTTTTTATCGGTTTTAAAATAAACTAAGCCCCGTGCGTTTGCCGAAGAAGTAAAAAAACCAATAAAATCCTTTGTTTAGCATGTTGTAATCATTTAAGGCGGCAAAGATATGTAATAATTTAATTTTGTAAGAATATTTTAAAATCACCCGGCCAAAAAGAAAGAACAAGAAAACCTGCGCCTCACTGATTTGTAATTCGCACGGGGAAAAGCGGCACTAATTCAGGAAAATTGTCTAACGAAAATCAGTTTCGGTTTATCCGTCTTTCAACACAGTTTCGCATTATCCGCGAAGGTTTTGGCTGTTATCAAAAATTTAGTCTTCAAATTCCGAAGGACAAAAAAACCTCAGTAAAGGCGACTGCTCAGGAATTTCCAAAACAATTCCTACGCCGTCAACCGCTCCAAAACCACCTGAATCAATTCTTCGATGGCCTGGTGGTGATCTTCAGAAAAAGTGTTGAGTGCTCGGTTAGCGATGACGGCACACACGGTGAGCGTGTTATGTCCCAATAATTTCCCCAGGCCATACAAAGCCGATGTTTCCATCTCGAAATTGATGATTTTCTGATTTTCAAAAACGAACTGCTGCATCCGGTCGTTCAAATCGGGGTGGCGGAGCGGGATACGCAGCCGCCGGCCTTGCGGGCCATAAAATCCAGGCGCTGTAGCTGTTATCCCACAATGAAAACCGTTGTTGAGTTTCTCCTTTAACACTGGCGAGCATGCCACAAAATACGGGTAAGGCAAATCAGGATTCCAGCTAACCTGTTGGATAAACGAATCGCTCATCTCCTTTACGGTAACGTGGTCGCTGTCATAAAACTTCAGCAGCCCGTCGAGGCCGCAACCAAAGGTTGACATGGCAAAGGAATTTATCGGAATTTCGGGTTGAATAGCCCCCGACGTTCCTAATCTAACAATATTCAGGCTTGATAATTTATCCTTGATTTCGCGGGTTTTGAAGTCGATATTTACCAATGCATCGAGTTCATTCATCACAATATCAATATTATCGGTACCCATGCCTGTTGACAAAACTGTAATGGCTGTCCCATTTAATTCGCCGGTGTGAACAACCATTTCGCGGTTGTGGCTTTTGTGATTTATCCGGTCGAAATATTTCGAGATTTTCTCTACCCTGCCGGGATCTCCGACAGCGATGATATTTTCGGCAATGTCTCCCGGCCTCACACTAAGATGATAGATGGTGCCATCAGGGTTGATGATCAGTTCAGATTCTTTTAAGCGACTCATGTTTTTGTTAAATCTTTAAATTCCTTATTATGCCTACTTTTGCAAAAAAGAAGCAAAAGTATTAAAATTCGCTGCTTCCATTTTGTTAAATCAACAAATTCACGAAAAGTATTTATGATAGCTGAAATTATCACCATCGGCGATGAATTGCTCATCGGGCAGGTTATCGACACCAACTCTGCCTGGATTGGCGAAAACATGAACCTGATTGGCATAAAAGTTCATCAGATTACCAGCATTTCCGACGATCGCGAACACATCCTCAAAACTTTGGAAGAAGCGGAAACACGGGCTGACATTATTCTGATAACCGGTGGCCTTGGCCCTACAAAAGACGATATAACCAAAACGACACTTTGCGAATATTTCGACACTAATCTGGTTTTTAATCAGGATGCCTATAAAAACATAGAAGCCATATTTTTACAGCGAGGCTACACGGTTACTGAGCTAAATCGCCGGCAGGCAGAGGTTCCGGCCAATTGTACGCCAATTATGAACCTCAATGGAACCGCGCCCGGAATGTGGTTTGAGCGAAACAACAAAATCTTTGTGTCAATGCCTGGAGTGCCTTTTGAGATGAAAACCATGATGAGCGAACAGATTCTTCCAAAATTTACGGCAAAGCTAAATCTGGGATTTATCATCCATAAAACCATCCTCACCCAGGGTGTCGGTGAATCGTTTTTGGCTAAGACTATCGAAGATTGGGAAGATTCGCTTCCAAAAAGTATTAAACTTGCGTATTTACCACAGCCCGGCATGGTTCGCCTTCGACTGACGGCTATTGGAAATAACAAAGCAGAAATTCTAAATTTAATTGAAGAACAGGATCAAAAGCTGAGGCAGCTTATTCCGGACTATATTTTTGGTTACGATAATGAAACCATGGAATCGGTAGTTGGGAATCTTTTGAAAAAACATAAAATGACGGTTTCAACAGCCGAAAGTTGCACCGGTGGCCGAATTGCACATTTGATAACATCAGTTCCGGGTAGTTCAGAATATTTCATCGGTTCGGTGGTGGCCTATTCTAACCGGATCAAGGAGGCTGAACTTGGCGTGAAAGCCGAATCTCTCGAAAAATATGGAGCTGTAAGCGAAGCCGTTGTTCGCGAAATGGCTGAAGGAATCCGCCGGAAATTTGGAACAGATTTTTCGATCTCTACATCAGGCATTGCAGGTCCTGATGGCGGTTCCGACGAAAAACCCGTTGGCACAACATGGATTACCGTGGCTACGCCGGAGAAAACGATTACACAGAAATTTCTTTTTGGAGAACACCGCGGACGGAATATCCATAAAGCAGCACTGGCTGCATTGAATATGTTGAGGATGGAGTTATTGTAAATTCAGATTTCCTATGTTTTTGTATTTTGATACCAGTCATGTTTAGCCCCATGACGAATAAGCTGGCAATCTAATTGATGCAATTTTTTTATCAGATCAACCCTCTTCATGCAATCTCAAGTTCATCAACATGTCTTACCTCTGGTATTAACCCGCCGGTTAATTCTTTGTAGATATCAATCAAATTGACTTTTAACTCATTAAGGGTTTTGCCCTGAGTCATGTAATCAGGAAATTCTTCAAGATAACCGATCCAAATCTCATGATCTTTCCAATAAACAAATTTTTTAGTCACCATTTTGATCATTTTTGACAAAAGTAATACATATTTCAAAAATATTTTCTTAGCTTATCTTGTTGGTAGGATGAAACTTAATTGAAGTTCTGTGATGACCTTTGCTGATTCTATTTACAAGGCTATTTCTTCGAGTTCTCAAAATTTTTGATAATTCCCAAAGTAAGCCAGTTGGCCACTGCCTGGCGGTTATCGACAATTACAAGCCTTTTCTGATCGAGCTCATGGTTGATGTTCCCTAATTCGATGTAAGTGCCAACAGGTTTGGAATTATTCAACATGTACAAACTCCGGCTTTCGACGGTTCCATAATAACCTCTGGCCGGCTGATGCTTGTCGTACTTGGCTTTGATGGTGTTGTAGAGGGTGTTACAGAATTTTAGCCCGGGCTTACTGTCGGGATGATGATAAAAGAAGATATCGATTTTTTGCCCGGCATACCTCGAATCGACGTGAAGTTCGATCATACGTTGATAGCTTCCCCGGTACTTGTTCGAAATTCGGTTGATTTCGCTGGTGCGCTGTTTAAGCCGTTTTGTCTGGTTCAGCGGAATTACCTGTTTATCGCCGCAATATTCATCTTTATCGCATTTAAGATAAGCGTCATCCCGGATGCCATCGTTGGGGTCGGTAATCAGAATATTAACCGTTGCGTTATGTTCCAATAAATTCCGGGCGAGCCTCAGCGAAATATCATAGGCATACTCATCTTCACACAACACATGGCCATCTTTCTTGCCCATCGCACCGGGGTCAGGGCCGCCATGACCTGCAACGATAAAAAAAACAGCCCCCTTCAACTGGTTATCTTTAAACTCAACTTTTTCGTAAGTATCTCCAAAAATCGGAAATACGCCTGTTTCTTCTTCGGATTCAGTTTTTGCCGGGGCTTTGAGTGGCAAGAGGTAGCTTTTGCCTTTTAGAAGTTGCTGATCGGCGCCAAGATTTTTCTTATTCAGCTCAACGAATTTATCAAAATTATCGGCGCCTTCGAGGCCATTTTCCCGAAGAAGCGAATAAATCCCCTGGCCTTCTCTGGCTTTCACTTTTTTATATTCCTGTGCATCGGCCTTTTGACCATACAGAATTATTGATAAAAAGATGATCAGGAAAAATTTAAAACTACCCTTTTGAAACATAAATTCAACGTATTTCTCAGGCAAAAATAGTTTACCTGGATTATAAAACCGGTAAAGTTTTAATTTTTCATCAACAAACCGGGCTGATAACTATAATTTAGGTGGTTTGAAGTTCAGCTTTCACTTGTCAGGTAGCGGGTTTTATCTTAGTCCGGCTTTTATCCGGATGCCAAAATCTTCAAATTTCTTTGATTACGGAGAAATCTATCTGAACTCAAAATCAAAATCAACAACGGGCATAAAATCCGTGCGTTTCCAGGTGAAAATCTGTAAACGATCTTTTTGAAAAAGTGTGTCCGGTGGTATCGAAAAATTTGTAACAACAACTGAAGAGGACACTTCGAGCCTGTAATCGGCCTGTTCGAAAGGGGTTCCCCACTTTTGCGTTGTGGTAATAATGTATTTTGCCTTTTCTGATCTTAATTTTTGCCCATATCGGATGCGGAAAGGAACTTCGCCTTTGGCAGGAATCTGAACCTTAAACAGTGACCCTTTTGCAGTTTCGGTGGCCAGTTGTGAAACGCTGTCACCGGCTTTTGTAATTTCGATAAATGCAATTTCTCCGTAAACCTCAACATCCGGAAACGGGTAAAACAACATCTGTTTTACCTCAGCATCGGTGGTATTTCTAAAATAATACAATCCATCAACAACGAACAAACTATCATGAAGGCAAAATTTGAGGTCTTCCTTAAAAAATTCGATGTTTTGAGAAAAACATGATAAACCGGAGATTAAAAGAAAATAGGTCAGTAAGAAATTTTTCATGTACAAATGTCAGTAAAATCGGGCTCATTTTATCAATAAATTGTCATTTTACAGGTCGATATTGTTTTTCCGGAATCCGACAAGGAAATCAGGTAACTTCCTGATGGCAGTTGATGATTATTTTCCCAGGAAAATTTCATTTTTTGATCGTTGCTAACGAAACCATTCAATGGAATAACCGAAAGTATTCTTCCTGCCATGTCGCTAATTATTAAATTCATGTTTTGGAAATGCTGCTTTTCATCAAGATCAATATTAAAAACAGTCTTGTCGGAAAAGGGATTTGGGGAATTTGTGATTTTCACAGTTCCGGATCTGAGCAAATCAGGCACCTGCGTAATGACCATGTTAAAATTATAGGAATTTACCGAATCCGGCTCAATGGAGATGTACTCGTCAAAATCGTAATCAACCCCATCAATCACAACCTGGTGAAGGTGATAATTGCGCGCTGGCATCTCCTGCTTAAAAAAATACCCGCTTTGATCGGTAGTTAACGGTGGAAAAAAATAGGGTGGATTTGTCAGTTCATCCGGGACATATTTTATTTCGGCATTGGCCACAGGATTACTATTCTGATCAAAAAGGTAGCCATCAAAAGTACCGGAAACAGTTCCATTTCCACCGGTAAAATATGGCACACTCGCCTTACACAACCAGAACAAAGGATCATAATTATTGTCTTCATACACAAAAACCAATACGAGAGATTGACCTTCAAAAGGCCCTTTTACAGGAGAAGTGGGAGAAGTTCCCCACGCCAGATCCATCAAAGGATAACCACCGTAAACATAAGTCGAGATGTGATCGGACACACGCGATACCTGGTGCGGGTAAACGAGTGCATCCTGAGTAATGACCGTGTAGTAATTGGCGAAATCCGGCAAAAAATCCTCCTTAAAAACAAATAATCCACTCCCTGAAAACATTTCAACTTCCTGGAAGGTTTCGACATCAAACATCTCTAAAACGAAATTATCAACAACAATAAACCACTCATCACCTTCAAAATACACCTCCATAACTAAACTTTCGGGGAAAATGGGATTTGCATTTGGCCGTAAAGAAACTGATAACACCAGAAAAAATACAAACAAAATGCGTTTCATAAAAACCTCCAATTTTTATTTTAATTGACTGATATTGAAACGCTAAATTACAGTTTTCTTACCAAAAAATCAATACGTATTACGCCATTTTAAATATGATATTTTGCCCAATGAAATGAAAAAAAGTAAAAATATGTTTGCTGGTTTAGAAAAATATCCGTTCTTTGCACTCCGTTTTGAAAAAGTAATCTGAAATTCATAAATAAGATGGCACGTACTTGCGATATCACAGGAAAAAGAATGATGGTTG
>CAJATL010000139.1 GCA_903944895.1 uncultured Bacteroidota bacterium | reverse complement strand
GGCGTCGATAAAATATTCAGAAGATGACTACTACGAATACATGTTCGACTGGCGGGAGCTAAAACGCTGGAACATCCTTGGTTCGGACAAAATCCCTGCCGGCAGTACTATTTTTTTCGAGGAGGTTAACTTCTTCGGAAAGTACAGGTGGATTATTTTCGGAGCCATGCTTTTTTTGATTTTACAAACCATGTTGATTTTTAATCTGGTACGGCTGAACCGGAAACAAAAAATGATGACTTTGCAGATCATCGAAACTGAAAATAAGTACCGGGAGTTGATTCGCGAAGACAGGATTCTTCGTATTGGTCAGTTGACTGCCTCACTTTCACACGAACTAAATCAACCACTAACATCCATTTTAAGCAATGCCCAGGCAGGCCTCCGGTTTATCGACTCCAACAACTTCACACCCGATTTACTTAAAGAAATCCTCCAAAACATTGTTGAAGACGATAAGCGGACAGCAGCGATGCTAAGCAGCATCCGTGGCATGATGAAACTCGAAAAAAGAGAAAAAGAATTGTTGAATTTGAATATGCTGGTTGGCGGGGTAGTTGCCATTTTCCGCAGTGAAGCAGCACGTCATGGAATAAAACTTCATGTCGAGGTACCCGAAGAACCGGTTTATGTTTTAGCAGATGCTACGCAGATTCAGCAGGTTATTCTCAATTTTGCCGTTAATGCAATACAATCCATCGAAACCGCAGGCACAGAAAACAAAATGATTATTATCGCCGAATCTGTTAATACTAATTTTGTTACGGTATCGGTGCGTGATTTTGGCAGTGGAATAGATCATACTATAAAAGATAAGTTATTCAAACCCTTTGTTACCTCAAAAAAGGATGGTTTAGGCATTGGTTTATCTATCAGCCAGTCGATTATCCAGGATCACCAGGGAAAAATCCTGGCCGAAAACAAGCCTGATGGCGGAGCCCAATTTTCGTTTAACCTTAAAATACAACATCATGACCTCTGAAAACACTAAGATATTTATCATTGATGATGACGAATCTGTCAGACGCAGTTTCTCGCTGTTGCTGAAATCGGCCGGGTATGTGGTTGAAGCCTTTGATGGAGGTGATCATTTTTTAGCCCTCGAACAATTTAACGGTATAGGCTGCATTCTGCTCGATATTTTCTTAGACGGAAAATCGGGTCTCGAATTGCAGGAACAAGTCAGTAAAAAATTCCCTGCCTTGCCAATCATTTACATTTCAGGGCAGGGTAATATCCCGATGAGTGTGCAGGCACTCCGAAAAGGAGCTATCAATTTCCTTCAAAAACCGGTTGACGAAATCAATTTGTTCGGTGCGGTTGAAGAAGCGATAGAAGCCAGCAGGATTAAAGTTTCACTCGGTGAGGAGGTGAACAGGATAAAATTGCTGATGCAATCCCTGACTCCCCGGGAGCACGAAATTTACCATTTGCTGATCACAGGACTGCTGAACAAACAAATCGCGGCAAAGCTTAATATAGCCGAACATACTGTAAAAATTCACCGTGGCAAAATAACCGAAAAACTCGGTGTTAAATCTGTTGTCGAAATGGTACAAATGGCTGCTTTGCTAAACAATCGGTAATCAGAAAAACCGACACTTTCACCGGATTCACACTTGACTATTATTTGCATAACTTAGATTCCGCCGCAGATATGAAAAATTCACTGTGGTAAATTCATAGGATTTAACCCATACAAAACTTGACATGGTTAACCAGAACAACGAAATGGAGGTAGAAAAATAATTCTTTGTTAACGCCAGCGGGCTAATGATCCTTTAAAGGACTCCCCGATCCAACAAGTCATAGATGAGTTCTGATAATGTTGCCTTACCGGATTTTTTAAGAATATTGCGGCGATGGGTATTAATCGTATGGACGCTCAGAAATATTTTTTCGGCGATTTCTTCACTGCTCATCCCTGATGCGATCAACTTAATAATCTCAAATTCACGATCCGAAAAGGGGCTGTTTATCATCAATAATTCATCATCCGGATATCTGAAATTGGTGAGGTTGTTTCCAAGGTAATAATGATAACCATGCTTGCATTTTTTAAACCAGTCGATGTTGGTGTGAATTTTAAGAAGATAGACCGATTTATGCGGGATAGTGCTGTAAAACAGGTACAACTGGAGAAGAATATTTGAGTAATTTCCGGAAGGATTTCGCAGCCGATGATTCGTTGACAAAAGCGCAATTCCTTTTTCGGCTACAAAAATATCATGCGCCAGTTTTAATAATTTCGCTCTTCCCAGACTAAGCCTTTGAATATCCTCTGGATGTGTGATGTCATAAAAATGGTAAAAGTTAAGATCCGCAGGATTTACCCCAACCATTTGCTTGCTGCGTTTACTTGTAAAAAGGATATTAATGTTAATGAGGTCACCTAAATAGAAAAACTGGTCAAAATTTTCATTCATTTCTTCGAGTTCCAAAATCAAGGGATTATTAGCAGAAAAAGCTTTTAAGCCGTCCTGCGAAAACGATTCAATCAACTTCTCGTACAAGTCGTAGCTTTTAATGTTGTTTTTCATGATTACCCTGGATTTTAACAGTTTAATAAATAAGAGTGGCAAAACTATAATATTTTACTTAAGAATAGGTATTGTCATATTTTCAGCGATTCCGCAACAATCAAATTTTACTTTACGAATAACCGAAGTGCTGCAAACTATTCATAGCTATTGCTATCCGCGAGATTGCAGTTTGTAAAATCATTATTAGTAAAAAGTTTACCTCCTTTCCTGGTTTAAAT
>CAJATL010000138.1 GCA_903944895.1 uncultured Bacteroidota bacterium | reverse complement strand
TATCTCAACTTCATTTGTTCAGGATATAAAAACCATCATCGGGCAGGCACGCGCTCAGGCCGTGCGCAGTGTTGAGTTTCACCGCGTTGAAATGTACTGGAAACTGGGTGAACGAATTTTTAACGAAGAACAGCAAGGTAAAGAGCGTGCCGATTATGGAACCTTTTTAATCCGGAATCTGGCTTTGGAGATCGAAGCTGAATTTGGAAGTGGATTTTCCTTCCGGCAATTAAACTGGTGTCGTCAGTTTTATCGCACTTTTCCAATTGTGTCCGCAGTGCGGACACAATTGAACTGGTCACAATATAAAATGCTAATCACCATTGAAGATAGCTCAAAACGAGAGTATTACGAACTTGAAGCTGTAAAAAGCGCCTGGACTGGCCGTGAACTGGAACGCCAGATAAACTCGGGATTATACGAACGCCTGCTTTTAAGCAACGATAAGGAAACTGTTCTGGCTGTGGCCCGAAACCAGAAATTGCCGGAATTGCCTCAGGAAATCATTAAAGACCCGATGATTTTGGAATTTTTAGGTTTGGAGAGCAAACCCCATTATTACGAAGAAGATCTGGAAACGGCGCTCATCGGGCACTTGCAGCAGTTTTTACTCGAGCTGGGCAATGGCTTCTCTTTTGTAGCACGGCAAAAACGCCTGCTACTCGAAGACGATGAGTTTTTTGCCGACCTGGTGTTTTACAATCGCCTGTTGCGCTGTTTTGTGGTCATCGAAATCAAGACTAAAAAAATTACCCACCAGGATATCGGGCAGTTGCAGATGTATGTAAACTATTACGACCGAAACGAAAAACTTCCTGATGAAAACCCGACCGTTGGTATTTTACTCTGCGCCAGCAAAAACAACGAAATGGTAAAAATGGCACTTCCCGCCGACAACCAAAGCATCCTGACCAGCCAGTACAAGCTTTACCTTCCCACCGAAAGCCAGCTTTTGGCTGCATTAAAGAAAGAATTGGGGAGTCAGGAATAATGAACGACACTTTAGATGAACCGAAAATCAGCACGAAAATCCGGGAAGCTTTTAAAAGCTGAAATTACGGAAAGATTAAACATGAACCATGCACAACCCAATCATCGGCAAACCAATTTCATATTCCGGTGCGCTGCACCTCCAATTTCTTTACTGTCATTTTATGCTATCATTATTACACCACGTTGTGGCTTAGCTTTCTTTGGCATCTGAAAGGTTGGTACATCTGATTAACCTGTCAGCGGTCATCGAAAACTTCCGTTAACTAAATGTCATTAATTCCGGAATTCTTTTTACATCCTAACATTAATAGCCGATACTTTTCTCCCTGCTAATAAAAACCGACTATTAATAAATCCAATAAAAATCAGCGTCAGCCGCGATATTCCTATCTTTGACGGCTAATAAATTTTGGAAATTTCATTTATTTCAAAATAGTATTTTTGCCGCTGATTAATTTCAGGATAAAACTTAATGATTTATGAAGAATATTACTTTTTTGTTTGTTGGTTTATGTCTGTTTTTCGAAGTTGTAAACTCCGCGTTTGCTCAGGAACGACAAGTGTTTATCCAAAACGGCAAAGAAATCATCTTTGTTGATGGCCTGCCACTGCTCACAAAGGAGGATTCTATTTTCCAGGCTTCACTGCCGGTGTTAAAACTTCCCGAAAATCTGAGAAACCGCGAGTTACCTGTTAACGTTGATAATTCATTACTTCCATATTTCAGGCCCATTTTTAACCAGTCCAGCCTCGAATGCGGGCAGGCAAGCGGCGTGGCTTACACCTTCACTTACGAAATGGATCGTTTAAGAAACCTGCCTGCAAATGTGATAGCAAATCAATATCCCACACATTTTGTCTTTAACTGGAGCAACCAGGGAAATGGCTCAGCCTGTGCTTTTTTTGACAGTTGGAATATTATCCGCGAAGTTGGAACTCCCAATGTTGTCGATTATGGCGGATCGTTGAATTATGGCGGCACTTCGCGATGGATGAGCGGCTATGACTCGTATTACCGGGCAATGAAAAACCGGATGTGGGAATTTTATTCGATTTCCTTAAAAGATGAAGATGGCCTCACAATACTGAAAAACTGGATCGACAACCATCTTGATGGTTCAGATGTGGGCGGAGTAGGAAATATTTATTGTTCTTATATGTCGGCAAGTCAGCAACTGCCTGCCGGAACTCCCGAAGCAGGTAAGTATGTTTTAACATCGCTTGGTACTTCTGCCAATCATGCCCTTTGTGTGGTGGCTTATCACGACTCGATCCGCTGGGATTACAACAACGACGGCCGATATACGAATGACGAAGATATTAACAACGATGGAATTGTTGATTTCAGAGATTGGGAAATCGGTGGCGTAAAACTTGCCAACAGTTATTCGGCAACAAGCTGGGGAAACGCCGGTTTTGCTTATTGCACCTATAACGCACTTTGCCGTTCGCTGGCACAGGGAGGCGTCTGGAACCAATGCGTTTCGGTGATGCAGGCCAAAGAAAACACCGATCCTCAGCTAACCTTTAAAGTTAATTTAACACACGATTCGAGAAATAAAATCAAGGTTATGGCTGGGGTTTCTCCCGAAGCAAATGCAACATCCCCGACAAATATTATGGAGTTTCCTATCTTAAATTACCAGGCCGGAAATTTATTTATGCAGGGTGGAACTACAGTTGCTGATAAAACCCTCGAATTTGGACTTGATGTCACGCCACTGTTAAGCTTTGTCGAAAACGGACAGCCTGCTACTTTCTTCCTGTTGGTTGATGAAGACGACAGCGGAAATATGGGCACAGGATTGATCAATTCATGGTCGGTGATGAACTACACAAATGGCCTGACCGAAACTCCCTGTGCACAAACAAATATTCCGCTTATCGAAAATGGGCTTACAGCCATTGCTGTAGGAGCAACTGTTGCTTTTAATCCCCCGGAAGTTTTAAACGCCGACCTTCCGCCTGCAACCATTAATGAACCCTATCAGAATCAGATGATCGGAACGCAGGGAACGGAGCCTTACCGCTGGTATCTGCAGCAAAATTATATCAACAGCAATTCAACAGAAATTTTTCCTGAAATTACCGCCCAGCAATTAACACCAACGAGCACAGGTTCTGGTTATGCCACTAAGCAAATTGATTTTGAGTTTCCATTTTATGACAAAAAATACAACAAGGTTTATCTTCATACCGATGGTTACCTGATGTTTGAAGCCAGCGAATTTCCCTGGACTTTCGTAATTGACGAATTCAATATTTTCAGAAATCTGAGAAGTATTGCCCCATATATGACAAAAACACTTGGAATATCCGGTGGCGGGGGTATCTGGTACGAAGGAAATGCCGATAAGGCTACCTTCCGCTGGAAAGCCATCGAGTACAGTTCAAATAATATACTCAACTTTGCCATCAGTATTTATCCTTCAGGGAAAATTGAATTTTATTATGGCAGTGTTACGGCCTCTTCATGGAATAAGTGGTACGCCGGTGTTTCGGAAGGAAATTCGTTTAACTACGAGTTGCTCGACATTTCCAATACTTTTAATATTGTGCCCAATACAAAAATCACCATCGAGCCTGATTATAGCTACACCGAGATGAAGCTTACCCGCGATGGATTATTTCATGGAACGCCAACAATGCCTTATGAAGCTGTGAATATTGATTTCTTTATCAAAGATGCAAACGGACTTCGAAACACCAAATCGTTGCCGTTTTTTACCGATGGCATCAACAAAATTATCATCAGAAGCGTGACCGCTTCGGCTGGTGGTAACAGCATTATCGAATACGGCGAAAATGCCAGCGTAACCGTTGAATTACAGAATATCAGCCAGGAAGTTGTAAATGCTCAAAGCATGACCATTCTTACAGAGGATGAATATATCTCGATAATCGACAACACCGAAACACTGAGTGTTTTTCAGCCCGGCGAAACCAAAACATTTACCAATGCTTTTAATTTTGATGTGCTGGAAACAGTGCCTAACAATCACGATCTCATATTTTCGACCGAAATAGTTGTACCCGCCGAAAGTTTCGACAGCCATATTTATCTCAAAGCCTACACACCTTTGTTGGTCATTTATGGCTATCAGATCAGTGATGGAAACAATGGTTATCTGGAGCCTGGCGAGGATGCAGATATAATTGTTCAGATTAAAAATAATGGTGGTGGCGAAGCTTTTAATGTGGCTGCATCGCTACAAACCAACGATCCGTTCATCACCGTTAATACAGGCTCAGTCAACCTGGGCAATATTCCGGGAAGTGCAGTTGCTGAGGCTACTTTTAATATTTCGATAGACGAAACTACTCCGATTGGTCATTTAGCCAATTTTACTGTTGAAGCGCTCGCAGAGGATGGCTTTTCGGTTAGCGACATCATTTTTGCAACCGTCGGCTTTATTACCGAGGACTTCGAAACTGGTGATTTTAGCAGCTATGACTGGGAGTTTTCGGGAAATTCGCCATGGCAAATAAGTCAGACCTCGCCTTATGAGGGCAGTTATTGCATGGAGTCAGGCTCGATAGGTGATAATCAAACCAGTGAGGTTTTTCTCGAAGCTGATGTTTTATCGAATAGCGAAATAAGCTTTTATTATAAGGTTTCGAGCGAAGCTAATTACGACTTTCTCCAGTTTTCGGTTGATGGAAATATCGTTGGCTCATGGGCTGGCAATGTAGGATGGGCGCACGCCTCTTACCCTGTTGAAGCTGGAACCAGGATTTTTAAATGGGCTTATAAAAAGGACGTTAATACGGTTTCGGGCAGCGATCGTGCCTGGGTTGATTTTATCGTTTTCCCGCCAAGTGTGCAGCAAACTTTGGTTGTCACTGCTGGTTCGGATATCAGCATCTGCCAGGATCAATCGGCACAGATGAATGCTGTGGCCGTAAATGCAGTTTCGTTTTTATGGACAAGCAGCGGCGATGGCACTTTCAGCGATAACACCTTGCTTAATCCTGTTTATACGCCTGGCAATGAGGATGTCAATAATTCCTCGGCTGAGCTTACAATTACTGCCTATGATGCGGGTGGCTCCCCGATGAGCGACGTTGTGATGGTTTTTATTGAGCATTTGCCCATCGTCTGGGCCGGAAATGATGCATCGCTCTGTGCCGTTGTTACAAATGTTAGTTTAAATGGTTCGATGGTAAACTCGGATAATTCGTTATGGTCAACTTCCGGAAACGGAACTTTCGATAATCCGGCAAACCTGACAACGGTTTATCATCCCGGAACAAATGACCTTGCAGCAGGCTCGGTTGATCTTACTTTAACGGGATTTCCGGTGTCACCTTGCATAACCAATGTTTCGCACAGTTTAACGCTTACTTTGTGGCCTTTGCCTGTGGTTACCTTTGCAGCAATCGAAAATTTCTGCCACAATTCACCGCCATATCAGCTCACCGAAGGAAGTCCTGCCGGCGGCGTATATTCCGGTGAAAATGTTATTGATGGCTGGTTTTATCCCGAAGTTGCGGGCGTTGGCACGCATTTTCTTACCTATACTTTTAACGATAATCATGGTTGTGAGAATTCAGCAAACCTCGACGCTGTTGTTGACGACTGCACCGGTCTGGAGAACTTGCTGGCAGGTGATCTGAAAGTAATTCCAAATCCCGGAAACGGTATTATTGAGATACAACTCACCACCCGTTTTATCGGCGAATATCTGATGAAGATTTACAATTCGTCAGGGAAAACCATTTCCCAAAAAACCGTGAACTTTGATGGCAAAAACGGGATTTTCATCAACCTTACTTCCGAAGCCGAAGGCGTTTATTATCTTAATTTAATTGGAAATAATGAGATGATCAGCCGGAAACTGGTGATTGCGCGCTAAATTAAAATGGCTGTGAAACCTACCAGTCCCGATAGCTATCGGGATAAAACCTGTGAGGTTTTGATTTTAGATTTCGGGATAATCAATGAATCGAAAAATCACTTAGCCCGAATATGGAGCCATCTTCGTTTTTTTCGGGTTGCCAGGTGCGCACGTATATTTTTGGATTGATGGAATCGTTCAAATCTATCATCAGGAAAAGGTAGCCTTTGTCGGCGTAGCTTGTCGAAGTATAATCCTGTTTAAGCTGGATGCCGTAAATTTTCGAATCGCCATTCAGCCTTTTCACAATATTATCCTCAAAATGGATATTCACAAATTCGTTCGAGTTAAAAACCTTTCGCAACCTTGAGATGTATTCCATTTTGCTGAGTTCGATATATTCCACCTTTTTACTGCCGGCGCGGGCGTACATGCCATCGATAGGTTCGGCCTCTTTTACCAGATGCCCGACAATAATCAAGGCATTGTCAGCGAAAATTTCTTCGATATAATCGAGACGTTTCAGACAATACGCAGTTTTGTAGTTTTCCAGGAAACTGATGAGCACATATTTGTCTTCCACAGTGCCGAAGCGCTCACCTTTATCAACGATGTCGGCAAGAGACTTATCTCCGATGGAAAATGAAATGGCATCAATTTTTAAATCATGGTTAAAGGTAAAATTCACCTGTTCGATAAACTCACGCTTATTATTCTGGTACGAAAATTTCATCGGAACCGAGCGAACAATCACGGTGCTGTCGATCGTTACTATTTTTAGCGTATCGATCAAAGGCAACACTTTTACATTTCCGCTGCTGATAAGCGTATTGAACATTTCCCAGCCTGCGGGTGTGAATTTATCTGCAACCACTTCAAAATGCCTGCTCCTGATGGCTTCGACAACTTCCTGCACATTTTTCCTGACTTTCCGTTCCTTTTCGACTTTATTGATTTTTTCGAAAGTGATTTTTGATGAATTTGCGCCGACAGAAAGTCTTTCATCAGGTGCTTCCGCGGGTAATTCGATCCTATACACCGAACGCTCAAAATAGGGAAGTTTAATATTTTCGAAAACATCCCGCACATCAAGGTCGATGCTGGTTTTATTCTGATAGCTGTACTCCACATTTATTTTTAGCGAGGTGAGCTGAAATTCCGTCTCACCGAAAAATTCAGCAATACCCTTTCCGCTTCTTGCGCCGATCTGGCACGATTTCGAGTTGCCGGTCCAAAACGTATAATCCAGGTTATCCACTGGTTTTCCATCATATTTCAGGTCCAGAAAAACAGCTTTGTATTTATCTCCCGGTTTCGAATCGATTCCGGAAACGCTGATCTGAAGTCTTGTAAAAATTCGGTTCATGTTGTCAGGCAGCGCTGTCATCAGCAGTTGTTCGCCGGAATTTTCGTCGAAGCGAAATGAAATTTTATCATGGTCTTTGTGGCTGTTGAGCAAAACCAAAGCCCAGTAATAATTACGCAAAGCATCGCCGATGCGGAGGTCTTTTTCGGCATTGATGCCGGTTTTTACATAGTCGATAATTTTCTGCCGGCGGCTCTCAAAAATGCCTTCGAGGTCGGCATTGCTGATGTAGCGCATCACTTTGAAGGAATTGCGTTTTTCTTCGATCTGGAGGCTTTTGGCTTCTTGCAGCGTTATTTTGGAATACGTTTTTACAACCGATTTGGTGTATTGATTGACGTTGCCGTTGGTTTCGCTCATAAAATCTTCAAAATAGCTTTCAACCTGCACCGAAATCTGGCTGATGAGATGATCGAGTGCATTTTTGTCGGCCTCATCAAAATTGCTGCCTTCGCCAATCCCAAAAATGTAGTTGCCCGAGTTTTGTATTTCTTCCGGGCTAACCGGCCTGTTTTGAGTAAACGCCTGCAAAAAACAGGTTGTCAGGATTAAGATGAGTAACGATTTTTTCATTTTCGGAGGCAATTTCATTTCTATAAAAGAATGCGGCCAAATTTAGAAATTAAAAATGAATTGCAGCGGATTTCATCATTAGTTTGCTAAATTTGCCTGATTAAAGTGCACCAAAATCTCAATCATGAATAAGTCCTTTTTTACCCTGTTTTTTCTGGTCTTTATTGCTGCAAACCTGGTGGCCGATGAATTTGAAGTTAAATCGTTCGAAAAAGCCGTAAACGACCTCTCTGCCCGCACCCACGCACGCAATGATGTAAACGACAATCCTTGCGCCCTCATCAGGATTCTCACCGATTTAAACGGGCTTTCGTTCGACAGTAATTCGGGAATTGTAGGAAATATCGAGAAGAAAACCGGGGAATATTGGTTGTATGTTTCGGCAGGGGAGCGGCAGGTGAAAATCATGAAGGAAGGATTTATCCCGCTGAATTACAACCTTCCCGAAAGCATCAACGAATTCGCGGTTTACAGGATGATATTAACCGGGAAAAAATCCGGTGAAGCGACCACCGGCATTAAAACGGGAATGATTTTAATCCGGACAATTCCTGAAGGAGCCGATGTTTGGGTTGACGAAGTTTACAAAGGAAAATCACCATTCCAGCAGGAAATGGCAAGCGGCTATTACAATTTCAGGCTGAGTAAGAAATATTTTTATGAGAAAACCGGCGATTTCAGGGTTTTTGTCGATTCGACCAACAAACTGGAAATACCGCTGGATGCTAATTTTGGCTCGCTAAACCTGTCGGTTTTACCTGCCGGACTTGCCACAAAAGTTACGATCGACGGGGGCGACCTCCAACTCCGCCTGCCTGCCACCATCGACACCCTGCCGACTGGCTCACACAACATCATCCTGCAAACCGATTTGTACGAACCGGCTACCCGTACCTTCATAATTGAAGATAATAAAACCACCAGGCTCGAGGTTCCGCTGAATCCGATTTTCGGAAATATCGAAATCACCGCCACCAGCAACGACCAGATTTTTATTGACGGAATCCTGAAAAATTCCGGCACCTACAACGGCATTTTGATTGCAGGCCTCCACACCATCGAGGTAAAACGCGAAAAATTCTACACCGATTCCCGCAAAGTAAGCATCGCTGCCGGCATCACCGAGAAACTGCAAATCACACTAAAACCCATCATCGGCAGCCTCTCGGTGCTCACCACACCACCGGAAGCCGACATCCTCATCAATACCGAAAACAAAGGCAAAAGCCCCCGAATTATCAACGATCTGATCATCGGGAATTACGAAATCATACTTAAAAAAGAAGGCTTTGCCACCGTGAAAACTCAGGCAGAAATCAGAGAAAACGAGCGCACAACACTCACCGAAAACCTGACCAACTTCCGGGAAGTGCACATCAGCAGCAATCCTTCCGGTGCTCAACTGACGATCAACAAAAAAAGCGAGGGCAGCACCGCCAAAACGCTTACCCTGCCTTTTGGCGAAAACACCATCCGGCTCGAAAAAACTGGCTATCAGACCCTGGAGCAAAAATTTACGATTACCGAACAGCAGCGCGAATATTCGTTTACGATGCTTTCGGATGCAAAAGCCATGGCCAAAGCCGATTTTAGCAAATACAAAAAGCACAAGAACTGGTGGCTTGCCGGAACCATTGCCAGCGCCGGGATTGGTGGCTATTTTTATTATTCGGCAAACAAACATTACAACGAATACAAAACCGCCACCACCGATGCCGAAGATCTCCACAATCAGATTGCGACGGAAGATAAAATCTGGCCGGCAGCATTTATTGCGAGCGGCATTTGCGGCACCATGGCGATCATCAGCGCATCAAAACAAGGCAAGGCAAAGCAAAAGATGGGTTTTTCGGCTATGCCGGTGGAGGGTGGGGGTTTACTAAGTATTCAAATGAATTTTTGACAAGATGTATTGAAACCAAAAGTGTAATGCAGATGAAAGAAAATCAAAATATCGAGTTTAAATCCTCATGGCGGGATGAATATCTTAAATGGATTTGTGGTTTTGCAAATGCTGGCGGGGGAAGACTATATGTTGGTATTAATGACCAGGGGGAAGTAATAGGCTTAAGTAACTACAAAACACTTGCTGAAGAAATTCCCAATAAAATAATAAGTCATTTAGGGGTTTCGTGTGAAATCAATCTTCTCGAAAAAAATCAAATTGTTTATCTGGAAATTGTTGTTCCACCCTATGAAGTCGCAATTTCGTTTAAGGGAAAATATTATTTCCGGTCTGGAAGCACCCTGCAAGAGTTGAAAGGGATTTCACTGAATGACTTTTTGATGCGAAAATCAGGAAAAACCTGGGATGAATCAATTGATGATAGCGCCACTATTGACGAATTAAATCCTGAAGCCGTAAACGCTTTCAAATCAGGCGCTGTAAAAAGCTATCGTTTACCAAATGCTGGCCAGGAAGCAGATCTGACCAAATTATTGGTGAATTTAAGGCTGATGGAAGGGAAAAACCTGAAACGTGCTGCAATACTTTTGTTTGGGAAAGACCCTCAAAAATATCACCTGACGGCTTATCTTAAAATCGGACGATTTGGTGTAAAAGATTCGGATTTATTGTCGCAGGAATTGATTTCAGGAAACATTTTTGAAATGGCTGATTCTGCAATGGAAATTTTGGATAAAAAATATTTCAGGAAGAGTATCAGTTACAATGGCTTGCATCGCATCGAAACGCCCGAATATCCTTATGAGGCAGTAAGGGAAATTCTTTTAATGCAATTGTTCACCGTCATTATTCCGGCCCTCCGATTCAGGTTAGCATTTACGACGATAAGTTTATGGTATGGAATTTTGGAACTTTACCTGAAAACCTTACCATCGAAGACCTGAAACGAAAACATGCTTCGCACCCAAGGAATAAACTTCTTGCTGATTTGTTTTTCAAAGGTGGTTTGATTGAGGCCTGGGGAAGGGGTACCATTAAAATAATTGAAGAATGTGAAAAAGCACACCTTCCAAAACCCATTATTGAGGAAATGACTGGTGGGATTGGTGTTACGCTTTTCAACAATTGGAGAGCATATCTAAAACTGTTTAATCTTAACGAAAGGCAAATTTTAGCTATGGAACATTTTAATGAAAATGACAAAATAACAAATAAAGATTATCAAAAAATTACCGGAGCATCACGCGAAACAACCTCACGTGATTTAGCTGATCTGACTCAAAAAAAATTGATAGAGAGTTCAGGAAGCAAAGGTGCCGGATCATATTATTCGAAAAAATAAGTCTGATGAATTGCGCCAGGATTGAATCAAAAAATTGGTATGATGCAGGTATTCAGCTCTTTAATTGCGGCACAATTGCGCCAGACAAGTGGAAGGGTACAATTATCAAAAGAAAATCCGAACTGTTTTTTATGAAAACACAAAATAAAATTACGTTGTTGCTTGCTTTTGCAGTGATATTTTTAATGACGGGTTGCGACCGCGATTACAACAACCCCTGGGATGGCAAAGCCGATCTCGCTCCCGAATCCTGGGCTCTCCAAAACCTGGCTATTGCAAATGAAAGCTTTACCTGTAAAGACTTAAATTGATTAAAAACCAGGTAACAACATATGGACAATTATTCATTCTTGATTTCCAATTTCCTATAATTTTACCCTTAACCATCGGATTATCGTTCCGGTTTTCCTATTTTTGTAAAATAAATACATTTAAAATGACAGATTATAAACAGATTATCACCAGCAATCCAAACAAAAGATTTGGCAAGCCTTGCATCCGTCAAACAAGGATTACGGTTTATGATGTTTTGGGCTGGTTGGCTTCGGAGATGAGTTTTGAAGAAATACTGGCAGATTTTCCCGAATTATCCATGGATGATATCCTTGCCAGCCTTGCTTTTGCTGCCGACCGGGAAAGAAAATTAATGAAGGCATCATGAAACTGCTGTTCGACCAAAATATCTCGTACCGGATTATTAAAAAAGTATCGCATCTGTTCCCGGGCTGTTTGCATGTTTCCGGGTGTGGCCTGAGTGATGCGGAAGATCCTGACATCTGGATTTTTGCCCGTAAAAACGACTTCACCATCGTCACGTTCGATGCTGATTTTTATGACTTAAGCCTGATAAATGGTTTTCCACCAAAAGTAATCTGGATTCGTGCCGGAAACAGGTCAACCAAAAATATTGCAAACTTATTGAGCGATCATAAAAATATCATCATCGATTTTATTCAATCGGCCGGGAAGGAAGAAAATTCATGTCTTGAACTGGAATAAAAACTCACATCAATTAAACAAACCAAACCCAATGTCCCCAAAAATCCTTACCAAAGCAATTTTGCTTGCATCACTGGCTTTTGTTTTCTCCTGCGAGCGCGACTACGACAACCCCTGGGATGGCAAAGCCGATCTCGCTCCCGAATCCTGGGCGCCCCAAAACCTGGCGATTGAAGATGTAAGCATCACCGAAAAAAAACTTACCTGGACTTACACCGGCGACAACCGTTTTGAAGGCTTTAAACTCGACCGCAAAGCAGGCAATGCCGAATGGCAGGAAGCTTACCAGGTTTTACCCAAAGAAGCCCGCAACTGGACGGATAGCCAGGTAATACCTGATCCCTCGCTAACCTATTCTTACCGGGTGTATGCCTTTGCGGGGAAATACAATTCTGCCGAAAAATCCTCTTCTGCTACTGCTGAAATACCTGCCCCAGCAAATGTTGAGATAGAAAAACTAACCGATAAGAGCTACAAAATAAACTGGGCCGACAACTCCACCGGTGAACAAGGCTTTAAAATTGACCGGAAAATTGATAATGGAAACTGGGTTGTTGCTTTTGGAAATGTTCCTGCAAACCAGATTTCATTTACCGATACCAATGTTTTTCGTGCCGTTAATGTGGAATACCGCGTGTATGCCTTTCTTGAAAGCCATGAATCATTAAAAATTGACGTTGCTACAACCGCTGAATTAATGGCTCCTACAGATTTGCAAATTGAAAAATTGACCGATAAAAGCTACCGGCTGAGTTGGATTGATAATTCCACCGGCGAACAGGGTTTTAAAATCGACAGGAAAATTGATCAGGGAAATTGGGTTGAGGTTTTTGGAAAGGTTGTCGAAAATCAGACTTCATTTACCGATACCAATGTTTTTCGTGCCGTAAATGTCGAATACCGGGTGTATGCTTTTTTTGAAAGCCATGAATCTTTAAAAATTGAGGTTGCTACTACCGCTGAATTATTGGCCCCTACTGATTTGCAAATTGAAAAACTGACCGATAAAAGCTACCGGCTGATTTGGATTGATAATTCCACAGGTGAACAAGGTTTTAAAATTGACCGGAAGATTGATCAGGGAAATTGGATTGAAGTTTTTGGAAAAGTCGCCGAAAATCAGACTTCATTTACCGATACCAATGTTTTTCGTGCTGTGAACGTTGAATACCAGGTTTATGCTTTTATCGAAAACCATGAGTCATCTAAAGTTGTCACGGGCACGACTGCCGGGTTAATTGCACCTACAAATTTGCAAATTGTATCAAATTCAATCACTTCAATTAACCTAAACTGGCAGGACAACAGCAATGGGGAAGATGGTTTTAAAATGGAAAGAAAAGTTGAGGGTGGAAGTTGGGAACCGTTGTCAATTTTACCAGCCAGCATTACAACATTTGAAGACCATGCTTTCGAATTAAATACAACCGTTTATTATCGGGTTAATGCTTTTGTTGGTCAGCACAACTCATCTTATGCTGAAATGAATTTCAATTCAACAATCCAGCCACCATCAAACCTGCAAATTACTCAGAATTCCATTACCTCTGTTGCACTTACCTGGCAGGACAATAGCAATGGAGAGTCTGGTTTTAAACTTGAAAGAAAATACGAAGGAAGTAACTGGGAACAAATAACTGTTAGCACAGCCAATAATTATCTGGACAACAGTTTTCTTTTGAATACACAAGTTTACTACCGGGTTTGTTCATACGTTGGCCTGTTTAACTCAATATTTACCGAAAAGAGTTTCAACTCTACTATTCCACCTCCAACAAACCTGCAAATTACCCCGAATTCGCTTACATCAGTTACACTTTCATGGCAGGACAACAGCAATGGAGAGGCTGGATTTATTATAGACCGAAAAGTGAACTCTGGCGCATGGGAGTTAAACTATGGCTCAGTAGGGCATAACCAGGTTTCGTTTAATGACAATAATTTAAACTGGCAAGCAAATGATTACGTTTACAGGGTTCATTCATTTTTTGGTCAGTATAATTCCGCAACAATCGAAAGTACAGTTTCCTGGCCTGTAGTTTCGACACTAACGGTTACTAATATCACATACAATTCTGCGACAAGTGGCGGTAATATTACTATCCAAGGCAACTACAATATTAATGCAAGAGGTGTGTGTTATGGAACAAATCAAAATCCTGATCTTTCTAGCTCGCACACTTTGAATAGTTCTGGGGCAGGCTTATTTTCCTCAAATATTTCTGGACTTAATTCATTAACCACCTATTATGTAAGGGCTTATGCAACAACAAATTATGGAACGACTTATGGCAATCAAGAAAGTTTTACCACTGGTTTATGTGATTCTTATTTGACAATCAACCATGTTGCCGGGGTCGTAGCACCTGTTACCAAAACAGTAGTTTATGGTACAGTCAAAAACATACCTGGTGAAACCTCAAAATGCTGGATTACCAAAAATTTAGGGGCGAGCCAACAGGCAACAGCAGTAAGTGACGCAAACGAATCCTCTGCAGGCTGGTACTGGCAGTTTAATCGAAAACAGGGCTACAAACATGATGGAACAATTCGGTCACCTAATACCACATGGATAACCAGTATTAATGAAAATTCTAATTGGACTTCTGCCAAAGACCCATGTACGATTGAACTTGGTAATGGCTGGCGGATTCCTACCCAAACCGAATGGGCCAACGTTGATGCAGGTGGAAATTGGACTAATTGGAACGGCCCTTGGAATTCTGATTTAAAACTCCACGCTACTGGCTTCCTCAAATTCACTGATGGTTCATTGTACTTTCGCGGCTCTTACGGCTACTACTGGGGTAATTCACAGTATAATGCAATCAATGGCTGGTACTTGTTCTTCAGCTCTGCCGGCAGCGGCATGATCAACTACGAGAAGTCCTATGGGTTTTCCCTGCGTTGCCTCAGAGAATAATGCAATTTGAAAGTCTGTTAGTGGATTCATTTCAGTTAAATGAAATTGGTAGATTATCTCCTAAGCGAAGATTATAAATTAATAAATTCTCTCAATCATTTTTTGTCTAAAGTTATTGAGAAGATTAACAGTACTTTTGTATTCAAATCAAACGAGATTAATAGTAAATCAATGACATTGAATAGCGCAAAATATTATGATATCATTATCGAGAATTTAACAGTACTACGTGAAGAAATCAGATCAAAGTCTAAGATAGGATTATTAGATATTAATAAGCACTGTGAAGATTTTGTAAAGGAGATTCTTAACAAAGTATATGGATATGAACTCATTAACCTAAATAGAGAAACAATAAATTTCCCTGGACTCGATATTGGCGATATTAATACTGGTATTGCGTTTCAAATATCTTCCACTAAAACATCCGTCAAAATTGATAATACACTGGAAATGTGTTTGAATAAAAAGCATTTCGATAAATTTCCAAAAATTAGTATTTTCATTTTAACCTCTAAACAAAAATCATATTCCATAAAAACTGTCACGGCTCCACATTTTCATTTTACAGAAAAAAACATTATAGATTTCGATGACATTTATCAAGACATTCTTCAATTGGATATTGATAAGAAGAAAGATCTATCCGAGTATATAGAGCGTGAACTGCCCTATCGAACTGTAAAATCTATAGAGAAAAAGGATGTTTTTGCAGAATATTTAACCCGCATAGAGGGATTGCAAACTGGAGGAAATTCATTTTGTTACTTGATGCTTTATCATTTTGACTTAGATAGAAATATTGCTCAAAATTTTTGCATTATAAAAACAGGAGAATTTCCTCTTTATGATGTTAGGTATAGAATTCTTGATATGGATGCACATGTCGATATTTTACGCAAAACACACGGCGAATTAAATGCTCCTGCTGAATTCACTATTGTCAAATGGGGTTTACCAGAAAAAGTTTATTATAGAATATTTTTCTCTGCCAGAAATGGACAATGGAACCAAGATTTGATTTTAATCAAGTCTGTCAAAAGTAAGTGTTGGCTCGCAGCTACAAAAGTAAGAGATAAATCTGGTGCCAATATTGCACATCAACATATCGACATTGGCTTTGAAGTAGAATTTGGATCTCCGAACTGGCGACAATAATGAACGTTGTTAACCGAAGGTAATAGATAAGCCCAATTTGATCAAAAGATTTAAAGGAGATTTCTTTAAATTATTTTTTAAATACGCCGACTGACATAACAATTTATAATATCATACATAAACAATCACCAGTTTTCTTATTACAAAGCATTTTCCATGATTCGTTCCAGACATTGGTCACAATGCGCCGTCATAGCTTCCTCATTAGCCACAATAGTTGATTCTTTTGCAATTCCAGCAAAGCATCTGACCTTTGGAAGCCGGGTTTCTGGTAATTCTGGGGTAGTCTTATTTTTTACAATTTTGGCTTCCTTTTCTTGCACTGCTCAAACATAATCCACCATTCACACCCCTTAAATTTTTAAGAACCGAAATGCCTTAAAATGAATTTTCAGTACTTTTGATAAAAATTAAAACGATGAACACACAAACCATCACCATCGATTTTCCTTCGGATATTCTCCTCGCGTTGAATGCTACGGAGGCTGAATTAAAGCAAAACATAATGATTTCGCTGGCGATGAGATTATATCGTCTGCAAAAACTCACCATCGGTAAGGCTGCCCAATTATCCGGCCTATCCAGATTTGATTTTGAAACCTTGCTTTCTGAGAATGAGATTCCTATTTCAAATCTTACCTTAGAAGATGTTATGGGAGACATAAAAAAGCTCAGATAGTATGAAAAATGGACTTGTCATCGCTGATTCCGGCCCCATTTTTTCGTTGGCGCTAATTGATACTTTAAACCGAATTAAATTACATTTGGCTGCGGTTTCAAAATCTTAAATCAACTGCATTTCCTCATCACACAAAACCTTCCCCTTTTTAAGTAACCCAATCGTGACACCCTCCTGATTCCTGCAAATCACACTTTTGATGGGAATTATGTGATTTAAATCACACTTTTGGCATTTATGCTGTGAAAAACCGAATTTCGATGGTTGAAATTTTAACGGGAAAAGGGATCATCAAATTCTGAAATTATCCTCCGCTTCCTTCTCCTTGTTGTTCCCCACCAAAAAAATCATCTGTTTTTGCAAAAACCATTTTGGAGTTAGTTTTTATCGAAAACATGAAATGTCCGGATCATTTGAAATCTTATCAAATCGAATTTCAACTCTATGGTTTCAACTCTCAAGGCTGGCGTTCTGATTTACAGTATCAAAGCCCGAAAAAATTGCTAATTTGCAAAGGTTTAAAAACAGATTGCGTTTGGAAACCACACAAGGTTTCAACAACAAAATTTAAATCACTATTTTTGAACCAGATTTTTTAATGATGAAACAAAAGATAATTGTCCTGTTTTCGATCCTGCTGTTTCTCGCTGCCTTAGCGTTTATGGCGTGGGATTTCTATTTCCGAAAGGAATCAGTTCAGAAAAATCCTTACGTTTATGATCTTTCAAACTTCCGGAAAACAGATTCAGCAAGCCTTTGCTACCATGAAACTGCTCAGATAAAACCTGATGCCACCGAACTTAAAGGAATCGCCATCAGAAGTGATGACAAGATTTTTGTGACCGGCGACGACAAGGTTTTTTGTTTTAATAAAAAAGGAATGCTGGTTTTTGATTTTCAAACCGAAAGTCCTGCCCAATGCATTACGGCAAGCCTTTCCGGTGAAATTTTTTTGGGTGTCGAAAATCATATCGAAATCTGGGATGAGAGCGGAAAACTGAATAAAAAATGGGAAGCTTTTAATGAATCATCCTTCATCACCTCCATCGGGATAAGCGAAAAATACATTTTTGTAGCCGACGCAGGCAATAAAAAGGTTTTCAGGTACGACCATCAGGGAAATCTTAGCCTGACCATCGGTGAAAAAAATCCCGAAAAGGGTGTTCCCGGTTTTATCATCCCAAGCCCGTATTTCGATCTGCTTTTAGGCCGTGATGGCGAACTCTGGGTTGTAAATCCCGGCAGGCATGCTTTTGAAGCCTACAACGCAAACGGCGACCTGATTTCGACCTGGAATAAAACCTCGATGCAAACCGATGGCTTCAGCGGTTGCTGCAACCCTTCGCACATCGCACTTTTGTCGGATGGCTCCTTTGTCACCAGCGAAAAAGGCATCGAAAGGGTAAAAATTCATCTCCCTTCGGGCGATTTTAAATGCGTGGTTGCCGGTCCGGAACAATTTATCGAAGGCACAACCGGCCTCGACCTTGCCACCGACAGCAACGACCGTATTTTTGTTTTAGATCCCGGAAAAGGAATTGTAAGGATTTTTGAGAAATAAAGGAGTCTTCCATGAATAAATTGAAATTTTCTGAATAGACAGGAGTCCGAAGTCGGAAGACAGAAGTCGGGAGTTTTGAGAAGATTAAATAACTTTGATTTTTAGAAAACCAGTTTGGATTCTTAATCAGATTATTAAAACGAAGTAACTAATAAATTTAATAGTAATGTCAGATTATCAGTCAATTAATTTCAGTCATTCCGGAAATTCATTCTCAGATTATACTAAAAAATATGTTGCAGGAAGATTCTACAAAAACAAGGTTTTATCACTTCAAACTTCGGTCTTCAAACTTCTGACTTCGGACTTCCGACTTCGGGCTTCCGTCTTCTAACCAAATAAAATAACATAAATACTTTCGTTTTCATCATCAGCAAATTTTTATGAGTAACCGCAGGGAATTTTTAAAAACATCAGCAAGGACAATCCTTCTCGGGGGTTTGGTATTGGGCAGCGGCTATCTGATTTTCCGGGGAAAACCTGAAAATACCGATACCTGTAACTTCGGTTTTGCCTGTAAAAACTGCAAGCGACTTTCTGCCTGCAATCTCCCTGAAGCCAGAACACAACTGCAAACCGGTTCGTCAAAAGCCAAATAAAAATGGAGCAGCACCAAGAAGGAAATAAAATTGACCGCCGCAAATTCCTCAATAGTGGAATCCGCGCCACCATTGTGCTTGGCATCGGAGGACTGGGTTTTAGCTTGCTGAAAAACCTGTCGGCTGAAGAACTAGTGTGGCAACTTGATGCTTCAAAATGTATCCAGTGCGGCCGATGCGCCACTTCCTGCATCATGACACCTTCGGCGGTAAAGTGCATCCATGTTTACGCCATGTGCGGTTATTGCGACTTGTGTGGTGGCTTTTTCCGTCCCGAAACAAAGCAATTGACCACCGCCGCCGAAAACCAGCTTTGCCCCACCAGCGCTATCAAAAGGAAATTTGTAGAAGAGCCTTTTTTTGAATACGAAATCATCGAAAACCTTTGCATCGGTTGCGGGAAATGTGTGAAAGGCTGCGAAGCTTTTGGCAACGGCTCCCTACAGTTGCAGGTGAGCCATAATCTTTGTAAAAACTGTAACCAGTGCGCGATAGCGCGGGTTTGCCCGGCCGATGCATTCAGCCGCGTCCCTGTAAAAAGTCCATATTTATTCAAAGGTTTTGGCAACAAGAAACTCGTAAAACCGGCGGAGGATGACGAATGAAGAAAATTGTCCTGCTGCTTTCGCTTTTGTTTGTTTTGACGTTTCAGTTTGAAAGTGCTTTTTCACAACGTTTTCCAAAACCTGAGTTTGAAAATGGTCACCAGCAACCACCAACATTAACGCCGGCGCCCAGGGCCTCATTAATGCAGTGGTTTGATGTTTTTGTGCTGCTGGCAAGTCTTTCGGTGGCAAGCTGGCTGGTGATTAAAAAGCGTTCCCGCAGAGGTGTTTTCTGGCTTTCAGTTTTTTCGCTGGCCTATTTCGGGTTTTACCGTGAAGGGTGCATTTGTCCTGTGGGATCCGTTCAAAATATTGTCCTGGGCATGTTTCATCCCGGTTACGTCATTCCGGCAACCGTTGTACTGTTTTTCGCCATGCCGTTGATTTTCACTTTGTTTTTTGGCCGGACTTTTTGTGCAGGCGTTTGTCCGCTTGGTGCGATGCAGGATCTGGTACTTTACAAACCGGTAAACCTGAAACCCTGGTTACAAAAGGCGCTCGGACTGATTCCGTACATTTACCTGGGGTTGGCCGTATTATACGCAGCCACAGCCACCGATTTCATCATTTGCCGCTACGACCCGTTTGTTGGCTTTTTCAGGTTCGATGCCACTTTTAGCATGTTTTTCCTTGGCGGGATTTTCATGCTGATGAGCCTGTTCATCGGGCGGCCTTATTGCCGGTTTCTTTGCCCCTACGGCGTTTTGCTCAATCTCACAAGCCTGGTTTCCAGAAAACACCTCACCATCGCACCCACAAAGTGCATCCAGTGCCGGCTTTGCGAAGATTCGTGCCCTTTTGGTGCAATCGAAGTTCCTTCACCGGTGAAGCCAGCCGAAATGCGTGAAACAACGGTGCAACGTTTTCTGATCCTTACCATAATTATTCCTGTGTTGGTTTTTGCAGGAGGCTTTGCAGGGGGCAGGATTCACGAAAAACTGGCCTCAGTTCATCCAAAAGTAGAACTTGCACAGCACCTTTTAAATCCTGAAAAAGAAGTTACCGAAGAAATGAGGGTAAATCTTGACGCTTTTAAAACTGCCGGAAAACCAACCAAAGAATTATTTGCCGAAGTTGCCGTTATTTTACATGATTTTTATGTTGGAGGCTGGATTCTGGGAGGTTTCCTGGGCCTGGTTTTTGGACTGAGCCTGGCAAACTTATCCAAATTTAAATACCAGCCCGACTACATCACCAATAAAGGAACTTGTTTTAGTTGCGCGCGTTGCGTGGATTATTGCCCGGTAAAAGACGAAAATCCGATTTTGCAAAAACCTCAGAATTGAAGATGAAAAATTACAATAAACTGCCGGAGACAAACCTGAAATTGTGGAAAGGACTAGCCCTTTTTGCAGGCATTTTTTCATTCATCATCTGCTTTTTGATTATCGTCAATTTTGTCCAGATTAACAGGATTGACCCGGTAAACGTGGAAACCGTCAACGCGCTGGTGCAGCGGCTTCACGAAAATCCCGAAGACCTGGCACTCCGTGAGCAAATCCGTGAACTCGACCTGCTGGCGCGGAAAGCATATTTTACAACCCAATGGCAGATCCGCACCGGAGGCTATTTGCTCGTTGCAGGAATTGCGCTTCTAATCCTGTCTTTACAAATGATTATTTCGGCTCGTCCAAAAAATCCCATTCCTTCAGCGCAGGCTCCCGAAAATTATCTGTTTACACAGAAAAATGCCCGGAAATGGATTTCAGCCGGTGGAATTTCGATGGTAGCAATTGCGCTTTTACTGGCTTTTCTTACCCATAATAAACTGGGAAATAATTTATCAGACGCATCAAAGCCAAATCAAATAACCGAAAATGAGGAGGTGGTTGAAATTCCTGTCGCTGAAATTTCTGATTCGATAAAGGCTGATCAAATAGTAAATGAGGTTTCAGTTTTGGACAATCAAATAATAACCACTGCCCAGGATTCATCACAAAACACGGTTAAAACCCAGTCTCCGGCTGATATTCCGGCCGAAAAGCCAGCCAGTATTTCAAAAGTTGATGATTTTCCTTCGGATGATGAACTTCGACGTAATTTCCCTTTTTTCAGAGGTTTTGATGGGTTGGGAATCGCTTTTCAGAAAAATATACCCACCGACTGGGATGGTGCCACTGGCCGCAATATTCTCTGGAAAATAAAAATTCCTTTGCCGGGCTTTAATTCACCAATCGTCTGGGGCGACAGAGTTTTTCTGACCGGTGCCAGCAACAATAAAAAAGAGGTTTATTGTATCGAAGCAAGTTCGGGAAAAATTCTCTGGACAGTGGAAGTAAAAGATATTCCCGGCTCACCCGGA
This sequence comes from uncultured Bacteroidota bacterium, assembly GCA_903944895.1. Classification (GTDB taxonomy): domain Bacteria; phylum Bacteroidota; class Bacteroidia; order Bacteroidales; family 4484-276; genus CAJATL01. The sequence continues at coordinate 12,630 of CAJATL010000138.1, read as the reverse complement.
ACATCGCCAAAAGTAACCGACGATACCGGTCATGCTGCGCCAGGCATGGCCACCGACGGGCAGCGCGTTTACGCCATTTTTTCGAACGGCGATATTATCGCGCTCGACTTTGCAGGAAAACAGGTTTGGGTGAAAAACCTCGGCGTTCCGAAAAATCATTACGGACATTCTTCGTCATTAATTATCTTTAGAAATAAATTGATTGTACAGTACGACCAGGGTGCCGGGGGACAAGTCATGGCTTTGTCCGTCTCAACGGGCGACATTTTGTGGAGCACACCACGGAAAGTTAAAATATCCTGGGCATCGCCAATCCTGATTTCCAACGCAGGCCGCACCGAAATCGTCCTGGTTGCCGACCCGAATGTTGCCGGTTATGACCCTGAAACCGGGGTTGAATTGTGGTCAATAAAAGGTGTTATCGGTGAAGTTGGGCCTTCTCCGGCTTTTGATGACGGCGTGGTTTTCGTGACCAACGATTATTCAAAACTTTTAGCCATCAAAGTTGGCGAAAAGCCGGAAGTATTATGGGAAAGTGATGAATATTTGTCGGATGTGCCCAGCCCGGTGGCGGCATCGGGCTTGCTTTTTTTAGTCACAAGTTACGGTGCTGTTGCCTGTTACGATGCTATCACCGGAAATAAATTCTGGGAGCATGAGTTTGATGAAGGCTTTTATTCGTCCCCGATGATTGTCGAAAACCGCGTTTATCTCGTCAACAAAAAAGGTGTGACGCACATTTTTAAAGCTGATAAAGAATTTGTTGCGATTGCCGACCCGGAAATTGGCGAGAAGTCGGTGTGTACGCCTGCATTTTCGAATGGAAAAATTTATCTCAGAACCCAGACCAGCCTTTTTTGCATCGGCTCGTAAATGCGGTTGGAAAAGTTGGATAGAATTGGATTTTACTTTAATGAGGAAAAGGAACCGAAAGGGAACAAAGAATAGATGTAAATTGGTAGCAACCAATTTTCGTCGTTATTTATCCATCCCCATTGAAAATGAAGACAAATATAACGGGTAATCTAAAATGAGCCAGATGGAAACACCGGAGAATACAAAAGATCAAAGGATTGCAGATTCAGATATTAAAAGTAATTTTGTAAAAAACATTAAAGATGAAATCAAAAAAATCTTTTACGATAATGACCTTACAGGAAATGGGGTTAAGGGGGAAGGAGATTTTATCAAAACAATCACCTCCTACCTTAGAAGATGCAAAGCAACAAGCCAAAAGACTGAAAGCTCAAAGCAAGTTAAAGCACAAGAAAGTGCTTACATAAGACAATTTGCAGAAGACAACAACCGATGGATAGAAAATTTTGATGAAACAAATTACTTCGAGGAAGGTGCCGAGCAAAAAGTCTATCTTTCCGGGAAAAATGTTTTAAAGGTCAACGACGGGATTTACTATGAGACATGGGAAGATTATTTAATTTCCTTACAGATTTTTAACCTTTTATTCCCAGACACATCCTACACTTTAAATGGCTTTTTAGAAAAGGATAATTCACTTTATGCTGTTGTTGAACAACGATTTGTAAAATCAACAGAAGAATACAATTTTGAAGAAATAAAATCGCTTTTAGAAGCCAACGGGTTCAAAAACACTAAAAACCAGGATTTTACACATGATGATTTAGGGATTATTTTAGAAGACCTCCATGACGAAAATGTACTTAAACAAGATGGGAAATACTTTATTATCGATGCCGCAATCTACTTCAAAAAAGATTTTTTAAGCAGTGAATAAACACAAAATATCTGTACGATTCAAAATCTTTTGCACTGTTCCTGGCTGAAAGTACCCCTTAAACTTAAGAAAAATACCTGGCCGGTTTTTTATACTTTTGGCTTATCAAATTATTTAACCAAATTCAACAAACGCCTCACGTTTACGGCAGTTTTATCGAAAGGTTTTATTATGCCGTTATCGTTGGTTGAATTTTTGCAAAAGCAGAATGGACAACGAAATCATTAAAACAGTTGATGAAATTATTGCAGAATATGGCAGTGCCAATGATGCTGCAATTCCCATTTTGCAGGCCATTCAGGGTAAATTCAATTACCTTCCCGAAGTTGCACTGAAACATCTTGCCGAAACAACGGGTATTTCACCGGCAGCAATTTATGGCATTTCAACTTTTTATTCGCAGTTCAGGCATCAGCCCATCGGCAAGCACCTCATCAAAGTATGTGTGGGAACGGCCTGCCACGTAAAAGGCGCGGTTCAGGTTTATGATGCTTTTAAACGCGAATTGAAAATTGGTGAAAGCGAAGACACCGACACCGACCGGCTTTTTACCATCGAAAAGGTAGCGTGTTTGGGTTGCTGCACCATTGCTCCGGTTGTTCAGATTGATGGTGTAACTTACGGCCACCTCACCACAGATAAGGCCGGCGAAACCATCCGCGATTTTCTTCTAAACCAGGATTCGGTTCCTTCGGTAAATAATGAATTTATTCTTTCAGATTCAGCTTCGCAAGGCGAAATCCGCCTGGGACTTGGTTCTTGCTGTGTTGCCAGCGGCAGCGCCGAAGTGAAATTGGCACTCGAAAAATCCATCAAAAAAAGTAAAATCAATGTAAGTGTAAAACATGTGGGCTGTGTGGGAATCTGCAACCAGGTGCCCATGCTCGAAGTTCATAAACCCGGCGAGTCGCCATCGTTTTACACCAAAATCAAAGCTGAGGAAGTCGGAGAGGTCATTCGAAAACATTTTCAGCCTTCCAACCCGGTTTACCGTTTCAGAAATAACCTCTACAATTTCCTCGAAAATTATGTGATTGATGGAATCCCGAAATCTCTGCGGCGATATTCCTCCGAAAAACGCGATACGCCGGTTTCCGAATTTCTCGACGGCCAGCTCAACATTGCCACCGAATATCGCGGATTTCTCAAACCTACCGACCTTGCCGAATACAAAAATTACGGCGGTTTTTCGGCTTTACAGCAATGTCTGAGCGGGAAATCCCAACAGGAAATTATCGGACAGGTTATTCAGAGTGGCCTTCGCGGTCGTGGTGGTGCGGGATTCCCGACAGGCATCAAATGGCAGCGGGTTAAAGATTCGGTTTCGGATGAGAAGTTTGTGATCTGCAACGGCGATGAAGGCGACCCCGGCGCATTTATGGACAGGATGCTGCTCGAATCGTACCCTTTCAGGGTTATCGAAGGACTTATCATTGCTGCCTTTGCAGTGGGTGCCACAAAAGGAATATTTTACATCCGTGCCGAATATCCGCTCGCCGTGAAGCGAATTCGGGAAGCCATCAAAATTTGCGAAGATGCCAGCCTGCTTGGTGAAAATATTCTTGGCTCAGATTTTTCTTTCAATGTCAGGCTTTTCGAAGGTGCCGGTGCTTTTGTTTGTGGCGAAGAAACCGCGCTCATCGCCTCCGTTGAAGGGAAACGCGGCCTTCCGCAACTTCGTCCGCCCTATCCTTCCGAAAAAGGCCTTTGGGATAAACCAACGCTCATCAACAACACCGAAACGCTCGCAACGATTCCCTGGATTATCCGTAAAGGTGGCGAAGCTTTTGGAAAAATCGGCACCGACAACAGCAAAGGAACCAAGGTTTTTGCCCTCGCGGGGAAAATCAACCGCGGCGGCCTCATCGAAGTGCCGATGGGAATTACCATCCGTAAAATTATCGAAGACATTGGCGGAGGGATTCCTGATGGGAAAAAATTTAAAGCCGTTCAGATTGGCGGGCCGTCGGGCGGATGTATCCCTGCTTTGATGGCCGACACGCCCATCGATTTTGGCTCGCTGGCCGAAGTTGGTGCCATGATGGGTTCCGGAGGCCTGATTGTCCTCGACGAAACCGACTGCATGGTGGACATTGCCCGTTATTTTTTGTCGTTTACCCAGGATCAAAGCTGCGGCCGGTGCACTTTTTGCCGCATCGGTACGCGCAGGATGCTCGACATTCTGAATAAAATCTGCAGCGGAAAAGGCAAAATTGAAGATTTGGAGTCGCTCGAAAAACTCGCCATTTCGGTAAATAAGGGCAGTATGTGCGGGCTTGGAAAAACAGCCCCAAACCCTGTGCTTTCGACATTAAAATACTTCCGGCACGAATATGAGGCACACATCAACGGCCACTGTCCCACCGGAAAATGCAAAGATTTGGTTAGTTACGAAATTACCAACGATTGTATTGGTTGCACCAAATGCGCCCAACGCTGTCCATCCGGCGCGATTGCGTTAAACCCTTACGAGCTGCACGTTGTCGAAATGGATAAATGTATTAAATGCGACATTTGCCGGCAGATTTGCCCGGTTGATGCGGTGATTCTTGGACAAGCAAAGTGTTGAAAATGATATTAAGAAGCATCATGGATTAAAACCTACCAGGTTTTCAAAACCTGTTAGGTTTAATAACCGGGCAATAAAATACAGCCCTGTTTAAATCATCAGATAAAATGGTCGAAATAAAAATAGATGGCATTACTTTAAAAGTCCCGCACGAAACCACCGTGATGCAAGCGGCGCGTTCGGCTGGCTTCGAAATCCCTTCGATGTGCTACAAAAACGGGCATCAGAACCATCCTTCGTGCATGATTTGCCTGGTTAAAGATTTGAAATCTGGAAACCTTTTTCCGTCATGTGCGATGCGGGTTTCCGGAAATATGGAAATTTCAACGGTGGATGAAGATGTCATCAATTCCCGTAAAGATGCCCTCGAACTTTTAATGAGCGACCACGTTGGCGATTGCGAAGCACCTTGCCGGATGGCCTGCCCGGCTTTTATGGATATTCCGCTGATGAACAGGCTGATTGCCGGTGGCGATTTTGCCAAAGCACTCGAAATCGTTAAACAGGAAATTGCTTTGCCTTTTATCCTCGGCTACATCTGCCCTGCCCCCTGCGAAAAGGTTTGTCGCCGCACCCAGGTTGATGAGGCCGTTTCAATTTGCCAGCTTAAGAAATTTACCGCCGCCAAAGATGCCGGAAATGAAACTTCATTTTTCCCAACCAAAAATAAAAAGACCGGAAAACGTGTAGCCATCATTGGCACTGGCCCCGCCGGGCTTTCGTGTGCTTTTTATTTACTCAGACAAGGCCACGAATGTGTCCTTTTTGATAAAAATGAAAAAGCCGGCGGAACCCTTCGTTATTCCGCGCTTGACAAAGAACTTCCCGAATCAGTTTTAGACCACGAAATTGGACTTATCCAAAACTATGGCGCGGAATTCAGGTTAAAATATCCCATCACAAAGGAATTTTTTGAACAGGAAATCATCCCAAAATTTGATGCCGTTGTTTTGGCCACAGGACTTGTCAATCCCGAACAAGCAGACATTTTTGGAATCAGATTATCCAAATCCGGAATCGAAGTAAAACCAGGAACTTTTGAAACATCCCGAAAAGGAGTTTTTTCCTGTGGCAGTTCAGTGAAGTCGCTTAAAATGGCTGTAACTTCGGTGGCACAAGGAAAAGCAACTGCTTTGTCGGTGGATGGATTTTTAAAAGGAACGATTTCGAAACCAGAACCATTTTTCAATTCAAAGTTTGGAAAACTGCAACCCACCGAGGTTTCGGAATATTTAAAAGAATCATCGGCAGGTATACGGATTTTTCCCTTTGCAGGAGAAAGCAAAGGATTTTCTTCGGAGGAAGCCATCAGCGAAGCAAAGCGCTGCCTGCACTGTGACTGCCGGAAACCTGCAAGTTGCAAACTCCGGCAATATTCAGCCGAATACGAAATTGATCGAAGGAAATATTCTTCCGGCGAACGCAAGCTTCTCGAAAAACATTTCCAGCACGAAACCGTGGTTTACGAACCCGAAAAGTGCATCAAATGCGGCCTTTGCGTTGATATCACCACCGGAAAAAAGGAGTTGACCGGATTAACTTTCATCGGCCGCGGCTTCAACCTAAAAATTGATATTCCGTTTAATCAAACTTTAAATGAAGCGCTTACCAAAACTGCCGCCGAATGTGTGGATGCTTGCCCGACGGGGGCATTGAGTTTTAAGATTGGGGAAGAGAAAGGTTGAAATAATTCTCTATTTCATCTTTTTAAATGGCTTTCATACGCATCAAAAAGAAAATTCCCAATAATCCATTTAAGAGAAATAAATTTGTAGTCAGAAAAACGCAAGTTGCATCTTAATTTTCAAGAAAACTAAATATCGAAAAGATGAAATTGGAAGTAATCATCGAAAAAGACGAAACCGGCTATTTTGTAGCCGAAGTGCCTGCCTTACCAGGCTGTTTTTCGCAGGGAGAAACGCTTGCAGAAGCAGAATTGAACATCAAGGAAGCCGTTGAATTGTGGTTGGAAGTAATGAACGAAAAAAACAAACATCCTTTAACAGGTTCAAAAAAGCACTTTCACAAAAGAATCGCTGTTGAAGTATGAACAGCAAATTGAAATTATGCTCCGGTTCTGAAGCCGTTGCTAAGTTTCAGAAGGCTGGTTGGCTCATTGCAAGGCAAAAGGGCTCCCATATTATGTTGTTAAAAGATGGTTATCTCTACACGCTGGCTGTACCATTACACAAAGAACTCGGAGTAGGTTTGCTGCGAAAACTTTTACAACAAGCCCAAATCAGCGTCGAAGAATTTAACAAACTGTGATATTTTAAATCATTAAAATACCCGAAAAGTGCATCAAATGCGGCCTCTGCGTGGATATCACTACCGGAAAAAAGGAACTTACCGGACTTACTTTTATCGGCCGCGGCTTCAACCTCAAAATTGACATTCCGTTTAACCAAACCTTAAAGGAAGCGCTCACCAATACCGCCGCCGAATGTGTGGATGCCTGCCCAACGGGGGCTTTGAGTTTTAAGATTGGGGAGAAAAAATGCTAAAACCAAAATCACAAAATACAAAAACCTGATTTTTTCCCTCATCTTTTTTAAATTTTGGACGTTTTGTATTTTAATAGAAAATAAAATTCTGATGTACCAGTTTATAGTACATTTGTAAAAATTCAAATCAAAAAATCATGCTTGAACTATCAGTAAATAAATTCAGGGCAAACATCAAAACATTTGTCGATAAAGTGATTGACGAACATCAGGCAATCAGGGTAAACCGCCGTTCGGGCAGAGATTTTATAATCGTGAGTGCCGAAGACTGGGAGCGGGAACAGGAAACTTTGTATGTTCTCCGGAACAATTCATTGATGAGCCAGGTTGCTGAATCATTGGTAACCTATCAAAATAACAGCGGTTTTAAACCAAATCAGGAGCAGCTTGATGAGATCAATCGTATTTGAAGGAAATACCTGGGAAGTTTATGAAGATTTAAGAACCAGAGACAAGGTGATTCACAAAAACCTCTGCAGGATTCTCAAAGAAATGCAAAGAGAAAACCCTGAAAAAGGTATCGGGAAACCAGAGCAATTAAAATATGAATTGGCGGGATTCTGGTCACGAAAACTCTCACAATACGATCGGTTGATTTATAAATCCGATGAAACCGCCATCCACATTTTTGCAATTGGTGGCCATTATGAAGATTTTTAAATTCTGATCGAGGTATCTTTAAAACAAGAACTGGCAAATTCATCGAAATTTGAGCGGCCTGATTCATTCACCGGTATTTTCACTTTTTGTTGAAAGGGATATTCAAGATATTTTAAGGAACAAAAACCTCAGTCAGATCAATTTTCAAATCACCGTTGAAGATATTTACCGGGATTTTATCGTCTTCGGCGTACATGCCAACAAGTTGAAATTTCCCGTTTTCATCCAAAACAAACACATTCACATTTTCGTCGTTTGGATTTACAATCCAGTATTCCCGAACACCGTGTTGCTGATAGATTTCAAACTTATCCTTCAAATCGCGCTTTGGGTTTTTTGGAGATACAATTTCGATGATTAATTCGGGTGCGCCGAGGCAGCCACGGGCATCAATTTTAGATAAATCACAAACGATATAAAGATCGGGCTGCAGGACGGTGTAAACCTGCTTATCATCTTTATTTTTTTTGTCTTTTGGAAAACGGACATCGGAAGGTGCAGCAAATCCCTTGCAATTTTTATGAATCAGATAGTTTCTTAGCAATCCGGACAAATTAAAGGATATTTCCTGGTGCTTTGACGAAGGTGCCGGGGTCTTTAATTTGATAACACCATCAAATAATTCACGCCTCACATCGTCCATCCAAGTAAGATAGTCAGCGTAATTGTAACGTTTACTGAGGTCTAAGTTCAACGGATCCATGATTTTCGCTTTTAATTTTGACAAAGATAAGGATTCTGGAAAGTTGCTGAATGGGGACAAAAATAACATCAGTTCCGCTCACACAATCAGATGTAAAACAACACTGCGACCCTATTTTTGAATGTCGGTTTGCTTTTTAACCGTATCCCTGACGATTAAAAAAATGGTTTCATCATCTTTTTTCATGTTGTAATTTTCACGGCCAAATTTTTCGACAGCCTTGAGGTCATTCTGAAGCTGAAATACTGCAAGGCTATCGTTTGAAATTTCGTTTTGATAGAATTGTTCCTGCTGCCTGGCTATGTCGAGTTCCTTTGAAAGTTTCAATTGTCTCAACATGTTATTCTGGTCGAAAAAAGCCATCCAGGCTACAAACGCCAAAAATATGAGCGTGAACCGGTTGGTAATAATATGTTTCAATTTATTCAGCATAATAATGATGATCCTGGATTACAAAAGTATGAATAATTCATCTGAAACTGAATGCAGAATTTAATTTTTGAAAGAAATTACTTTCACCAGGAAGATGCCCCGCAATTTAAATCCATTTTCGATAAGACTGAAACCCCTTAAAAATGCGACATTTTTTAACCCATGTATTTAACAGCTAACTATTTCGGGATTTAAAACACTGCACATTTTCTTTGATGTAAAATAATTTCCTACTTTTACGCCTCCGAATTTTAGCGTTAATTTATTATTTTACATTTAAAGTATTTTAAATCAGATAATTAATTTTTAGTAACTAAATCAAATTTCACATGAACTTATTTACAATTTTATCGAGACCAGGAAAGCTTGTCATGCTTGCAGCGCTGCTGTTCACGCTGACTACCCTCCAGGCACAGACTTACCAGTACAATGATACCTGGGGAAACCCCGGCATTTCGTTGCAAAGTCAGTCCACTGCCGGAGTAAAACTTAATTTTTCGATCGAATACTTCGATCTTGTTGAAAACAACATCGATGGGGTTGCCATGAAAAACATCCTCCTACCAGGAGTTTATCTTCCCAACGATGCAGGTTTTCCTGACTTGCCGGGAATGAGCCGTTATATCGCGGTTCCAAAGGGAGCCAAAGCAGTTTTAAATGTAAGAAGCTATCGCACCGAAACGATTTCGGATGTTAACATAGCCCCTGCATTTGAAATTCCGCTCGATACCGACAAAGGACCACTGAAGTACCCAAAAAATCAAAAAATTTACACCACCGATGCAGTTTATCCATCACAACCTTTCCAGTTATCCGAAATTACCTCGATCAGGGGAGTTGATGTTGTAATGGTTGGGATAACCCCATTTCAATACAACCCGGTAACAAAAAAACTCACCATTTACCGCGATGTGGAAATTGAAGTTACATTTGAAGGTGGCACCGGACAATTTGGCGAAGACCGTCTTCGCAGCCGCTTGTTCGACCCGATTATTATGGATGCTGTTCTCAATTATGAATCGCTTCCTCAAATTGACTATGATTCGCGTTACGCTGATGCCGGTAGCCGCGATTTAACAGGTTACGAATACCTGATCGTGGTTCCCAACAGTGCAGTTTGGACACCTTATGCCGAACAAATCAAAGCTTTCAGAACCAAACAAGGAATTTATACTGGAATCGTTACTCTTGCCGAAATAGGCGGAAACACGCCAACCATTCTTGAAAATTATTTCAACAACGCTTACAATAGCTGGGATATTCCACCGGTAGCCGTGCTCCTGATGGCTGATTACGGAACAGATGCCAACACAACCATCACTTCACCAATCTGGGACAGCTATTGTGTTTCGGATAATATCTTTGCAGATGTTAACAACAACGATATGCCCGATATGGTTTTTGCCAGGATGACTGCACAAAATGCAACGCATCTTCAAACCATGGTATCGAAAGCCATCAATTATGAAACTTCGCCACCAACAAATCCTGATTTTTATCACAAACCAATTACAGCGCTTGGCTGGCAGACGGAACGTTGGTTCCAGATTTGCTCTGAAGTTGTAGGTGGATTCTGGAGAGATCAGGGCAAAGAACCAGTTCGCGTAAATGCCGTTTATCAGGGAACACCAGGCTCGATTTGGTCAACCGCCACCAACACCAACACTGTTGTGAACTATTTTGGACCTAACGGTCTTGGTTATATTCCACAAAGCCCTGCCGAATTAGGTGGATGGAGTGGGGGAACTCCGGCTCAGGTAAATGCCGCCCTCAACGCAGGAGCTTTCATGCTTCAGCACAGGGATCACGGATTTGAACAAGGCTGGGGCGAACCAGCCTATACTTCAAGCAGCATCAGTGGTCTTACCAATACCGACCTTTGTTTTGTTTTATCCATTAACTGTCTTACCGGAAAATACAATTACAGCAGCGAGGTTTTTGCCGAAAAATTCCACCGTTACACTTATAACGGACAAAACTCAGGTGCACTCGGCCTTATCGCCGCATCAGAAGTTTCGTATTCGTTTGTTAATGATGTTTACGTTTGGGGTTTATTCGACAACATGTATCCTGAATTCATGCCAGCTTATGGAATGCCAGTACAGACCAGAGGCTTACTTCCTGCATTTGGAAACTCAGCAGGAAAATACTTCCTCCAGCAGTCATCATGGCCATATAATACCGGTGACAAAGAGGTTACCTACAATCTTTTCCACCATCATGGCGATGCCTTTACACAGGTTTACAGCGAAGTGCCACAAAATATGGCCATCAACCATAATCCTATCCTTTATAGTGGTGAATCAACATTTACCGTTGTTGCTGATGCCGGTGCATTTATTGCACTCACAGTTAACGGACAGATTATCGGAACAGCAACAAGTGTTGGCGGTGCCACCAGCGTTACAATTCAGCCACAGCTTCCACCAAACCAAATGCTCGTAACCGTTACAAAACAAAATTACTACCGTTACGAAGCTACCGTTGACGTAATTCCTCCATCAGGACCTTACGTTGTAGGAATCGAATACACCGTAAACGATGCAAGCGGAAATAACAACGGCATGATGGATTATGGCGAAAGCATTTTACTAAATGTAACAATGAAAAATGTAGGTGTTACAGTTGCCAACAATGTAAATGTAACTGCGACCACAACAGATGAATTTGTTACAATCACCGACAATTCCGAAAACTTTGGAAATATCCAGCCAAATGCTACAGCAACAGTGAATAATGCATTTGCATTAACAGTAGCCCAGAATATTCCGGATAACCATGTTGTAAGTCTTGAGCTTTCATCAACAAACGGGACCGATACCTGGATCAGCTATCTTTCGATAACCGGCCATGCACCAGCACTCGAATTTCTGCAATACACAATCAGTGATCCAACCGGAAATAATAATGGTTTCCTCGATCCGGGCGAAACTGCTACCATGACATTAGCTATCGAAAATAGTGGTTCAGCCAGCGCTTATGCAGTGATGGGGTTACTTACAACTACCGATCAATATATTACAGTTAGTACCACCACTGCACAAACATTTGGAAATCTTATACCAGCAGCCACAGCCACAGCGAACTATGTAGTTTCGGCTGCAGCAAATACACCTCCTGGCCATATTTCGCAACTCACCATAAATCTGACTGCCAATATGGGCATCACCCAACAGGATGTGATGAGCATTTCGTTTGCTGATTATTGCGAAGCTTCCACAACAACCGAAGACGAATACATTTCGAAAGTAGTAATAGGAACCATCAGCAACAGCAGCGGATGGCAGGGAGGCGTTGCCAATTATACAAATATTACAACCATCCTCGAAGCAGGCGTTGCAAAACCAATTACCATCACAAACGGCACTCCATGGGCCAGCGATATCGTTTATGTTTGGGTGGACTGGAACCTTAATAAAGATTTTACCGACGCCGGCGAACAATACCAGTTGACCAATGTTGGCGGAACAGGTGCATCATTTACCGGAAATATTACAGCTCCAGCAAATCAGCAGGGTGGCTCATACCGGATGAGAATAAGGATGACTTACAGCACCGCACCAACACCTTGCGGCAGCGCTACTTATGGAGAAATTGAAGATTATGTTGTAATCATCGAAGGCGGTGCCACGCTCAACCCACCACAAAACCTGGCAGCCTCGGTTAGCGATAACGATGTGATGTTAACCTGGACAGCCCCGGCAACAGATGCTTTGTTAGGCTACAATGTTTACCGCGACGGAACCATGATTGCCCAGCAGATTGCAACCCTGAGTTACGGCGACATGGATCTGGCAGCAGGAACTTACAGTTATCAGGTTTGTGCCGTTTATACCGAAGGAACTTCGGTAATGGCAGGCCCGGTAGTGGCTGTAATTACAGGCGGCGGAAGCACCAGCAGCGCATGGGAAACCTACGAAGACTATACCTCCGGACAAAAATTAGCCCAGCAGGCCAACGCCATGGGCCGCGATTACTGGACAACCTGGAGCAATGCCCCGGGCGGTGC
>CAJATL010000137.1 GCA_903944895.1 uncultured Bacteroidota bacterium | reverse complement strand
GCTCCTTACATCATTCCATTCTTCTCCCGCCGAAGCGGGATTTCGGCTAACACCTCAACATTCCATCATTCCATTTTTCCCTTCTTCCATTGTCGAATTGTCGAATTCTTCCACCATTCCAAAATTCGATTCTTCCATTTTTCCTTTTACACCTTCACGAAAACCTCACAGGTTTTGCAAACCTGGTAGGTTTCGCTCCTTACATCATTCCATTCTTCTCCCGCCGAAGCGGGATTTCGGCTAACGCCTCAACATTCCATTCTTCCACTCTTCCATCATTCCATTCTTCCACTCTTCCATCATTCCATCATTCCATTCTTAAATAATGATCAATCATCTTAAGCAGTTTTTGCCGATCCACCGGTTTGGTGATGAAATTATTGCAGCCGGCAGCAATGCTTTGGGCTTTGTCAGCCAAAAAGGCGTGTGCAGTCAAAGCAATAATGGGTAATCCGGGTCTGAATTTTTTGATTTCGACGGTAGCCGTTAAACCATCCATCACAGGCATCTGAATGTCCATGAGAATGAGATTGATATCCTGATTTGTTTTGCACAGTTCAACAGCTTTGAGTCCGTTTTCGGCGTAAATGAGCGAAGGATTGGATTTGCGAAGGATAATTTGTAAAACATCAAAATTATCAGCAACATCCTCGGCAATCAAAATAGTTTTGTTTGTAAAATCGTAGTTTAGATCCACCGCAACAGCTACTTCCGCAGGAATTGGTTTATTAATCAAAACCGAAACCGGTAAGGTGAAATAAAAAATTGAGCCACTTGTTTCACCTTCGGCCTGGCTCTTTTCGTGCGAGGTAAACCATAATTTACCACCTAACAATCCGGCAAGTTCCCGGGAGATCGATAAACCAAGTCCGACACCTCCAAAAGTGCGGGAGTTCGATTCTTCTTCCTGCCTGAACCGTTCCCAGATAATACCGTGTTTTTCTTTTGCGATGCCTTTTCCGGTATCTTCAACAAAAAACAAAAGGTTTTCTTTTTCGACACGATAGCCAAATTTTATGTAACCATCAGCGGTGAATTTCAGCGCATTGCCGATGAGATTATTTAAAATCTGGGAGAGCCTCACTTCATCGGTAATAATATTGCTGTTTTCATTATTCATCGCCTTTTCGAGGCTTATTTTGATGTTGGATTTTTCGAGGATAACTTTTTCGTTTTCAAATGCCAGGAGCATGGTATCGAGCAGCGCGTTGAGGTTAACTGTTGTTTTGCTGATGGTAAGCTGGTGGCTGTCGATCATCGAAATATCAATAATATCGTTGATAATGGTTATCAGATCTTTGCCTTTTCGGTTAATGATCGAAATAAAATTTTTTCGTTCGGCCGGGGGCAGATTATCCTCTTCGAGGTGCGACAAAAACCCGAGGATAATGTTCATTGGAGTTCGAATTTCGTGCGACATATTGGCTAAAAATGCACTTTTGAGCCGGTCGCTTTCTTCGGCATTTTCTTTGGCTTTAATGAGGTCGTTTTCGATTTGTTTTCGGCCGGTAATATCCCGGGTTATCGATAAAATATGAGGTTTATTGCTGATGTTGATCAAACAGGCCGAAACCAGGGTGGTTAGCAAAGTGCCGTTTTTGGAGCGGAAAACAGTTTCCAGATTTTCGATTAGACCCTGTTTGCTGACGGTTTCAATAATTTTTGTCCTGTCGTCAGGGTTTGTCCAGATATTCAGGCTAATCGTGGTTGCTCCGACGACTTCTTCTTTCAGAAAGCCTGATAGCGAAATAAATCCTTCGTTTACGTCGACAAAGGTGCCATTTTCATCAGTAATGGTGATGGCTTCCGGGATGGTCCTGAAGGCAGCTTTGTAGCGTTCTTCACTTTCGCGAAGGGCATTTTCAGCCATTTTGCGGTCGGTGATATCCCTGAAAACGCCAAAGGTTCCACTTTGAACTCCTTTGCTGTCGTATTTGGGAGTGGCAGTTACCAAAATACTCTTTTGCTCCCCGGTTTGGGTAATAATTTCAAGTTCATACGACGACCTGAGCGATTGCGCCCGTTTTTGTGTTTCATCGCGGATGACCTGAAAATATCCCGGAACAATAAAATCCAGCAAATTTTTCCCGACCAGTCCACCAACAGGCAAACCAAACATTTGATCGGCAGCGGGGTTGGCAAAGGTGAAAATTTCATTGCGGTCAACAATTCCAATTCCCTCACCCTGGTTTTCGATGACCAACCTGTTAAGGTTTTCACTATCGATAAGCGCTTCTTCGGCTTGTTTAAGTTCGGTAATATCGCTCAGCGTAATCACAATCCGGGCTAGTCGCTGGTTGTCAAATTCGGGAAAAGCATTAACAAGAAGCCATACACGGGTCTTATCAGGCCGATGAACAACACCCATAACGTAATTGCGCACCGGCATATGGTCGGCAATAACCATATTTACCGGATATTGATCCAACGGCAAAGGGGCGCCATCATCGCTGATAAACTTGAAATCGGGGTCATTGGCGGTTTTTCCCTGAAGCTGATCTGCCGGGAAACCAAGCAAAACCGAGGCTTGTTCATTGCTCAGAATGATCCTGGTATCCCGATCGTGCACAACAACGCCTGCATGAAGATGGCTGATCAGCGTGCTGAGTTTCTCTTCGCTTGTCCGCAATTTGTTTTTTGATTCCAGCATCCTTTTAAAAGCTTTCTGCTGAATTTCGTTGTACACATAAAAAAACACCAAAAGGATCATAAGCAGGGTGATGATAAAAATTATTTTAAGCCGGTCGAAGGAGACAGCTTGTTTTATCAAAGCCAGGGAACGATCGATACCAAGCACCGCTACAATTTTTCCGTTGGTTTTATCTTTTATGGGTACAAAAGCCGAGAGCCAGTCGCCCCATTCGTCAGTAAAAGCCACTGTAAGTTGCTGCCAGTGACCGCTGAATACATTTGTAAGTTCCGGAGGTGCTCCGGAATAAACATCGCCAGGCGCTGAATAGTCTCCAGATGTCGCTGGTTCCGAATCGGCGAAAAACAAGATGCTGTCGCCTTTTTGATACATCAGGTAAATAAAACGGAATTCGGGGTAAGCATTTCGCATTTCGATGAG
Source organism: uncultured Bacteroidota bacterium (assembly GCA_903944895.1). GTDB lineage: Bacteria > Bacteroidota > Bacteroidia > Bacteroidales > 4484-276 > CAJATL01. The sequence continues at coordinate 10,764 of CAJATL010000137.1, read as the reverse complement.
ACGTTCCTTCAAAAGATGATAATTGGGTGTGCTTAAGTCGTTGGCTGACCCTGATAGTTTTATTACAAGTTCAGCATCGATTGATGCGGACGAAAGCCTTGCCGCAGCCAGAACCTGTTCGGTTTCGTCGGAAAGCCTGATATAACCGGTTTTTTTTACTGCCCACCAACCACCTGCAAGGATTACAAAAGTTGAGATGGTAAACACAATCACATAAATCCGCTTTTCACGCCATGGCCCGTTTTGATGAATAAACCATACACAAACCAAAATTGTCCATGCCACTATTCCAAGCAGGAATTGCAGCGAAAAACCGAATGCTGCTTCAAAGAACCCGAAGTAGAGATATGATGCTGGAAAAAAGGCAGCTTTTGGGACGATTAATCCTGCTGATAAAGCGAAAACAAGCATGAAAATTCCAAACCCTCCGAGCCATTTATCTGCTGCAATTTGTGGGTCTGCCCGCCTGATAAGCACTACGGTGTATGCCGAATAAAATCCACCGACCAACCCAAAAGCATAACGGCATGAGATTTCGAGGCCGGTTAAACCGTACCAGATGCCCGAACAACCTGCCACGAGCAATGCTGCGGTTAGCCAGCGGTATGGGAAGGCTTTGCTTAACGATTTTAAACCTTGTAACCCAAATTGTAATAGTGAAAATAAAGAAATTGCCAGCAAGGCAAGGTTGAGGATCCTGAGAAAGGAGGCGCTTCCCGAAAATAGTGAAACAATTCCGAGCCATTGGCTTAATCCGTAAAAAGTGCCAAACAATCCAATCCAAAACCAGGGAAGCGAATATTTCTGCATTTTATGCAGGGCAAAACTAACCCCGCCAAAAAGCAGAAATCCCATCCCTTCGACAAACAGCACGTAATCAAGATTTTCTGTAAAAAATAACGACATCCGGTTTCTCCTTGAATTTTAACTCTTCACGCTGCAACAAGAACTTTTAGTTTTACTTTCGGGCTTTACTTTGGTGGTTAAGCATCGAAAGTGTTTTCTGATTGTTTCCAAAAATAGACATTATGTTTTATGATTGCCATGATGTGATGAGTATTTTTTTTCAATCACAATAATGATAACAGGGTTTTGCTCCTGGATTTGGTTTAAATCTGTGATTAATAAAAAGGCTGAATCGTTAAATTTCATTCATGTAACGTTTATTCATTCAGTTTTAAATATTGATCAATCATTTTTGTCAGCTTTTGATAATCAACGGGTTTTGAGATGTAATCGTTACAACCCGCCTCCAAACACCGGTTTTTTTCGTCAGTTAATGCGTGTGCAGTAAGCGCAATGATTGGCAATTTGGGCCGGTTTTTCCGTATTTCACGGGTAGCCTCGTAACCATCCATAACCGGCATCCGAACGTCCATCAGGACAATTGCTACATCGAGGTTTGTCCGGCAGATTTCAACCGCATTTAAACCATTGGTGGCATGCAGAATAGTAGGTTTGTAATGGCGCAGAATCATCTTGACCAACTGGAAATTTGAAAAAACATCCTCGGCAACAAGGATTGTTTTGCCGCTGAAATCATAACTGTCATATTTGGGCTGATGAGGTTCAATCACATTTTTATGATGCGTAAGGATGGATGCCGGTAAAGTGAAAAAGAAAGTTGACCCCTGGCCTTCTTCCGAAGTAAGCCAGATATTTCCGTCAAGTAATCCGACCAGTTCCTTCGAGATGGATAATCCCAATCCTGCGCCACCGAAAGCTCTTACATTTGATTCTTCCACCTGCCGGAAGCGTTCAAAAATAACCTGGTGTTTATCCCTGGCTATGCCTTTACCGGTGTCCTGTACAAAAAACAGCAACACTTCTTCCTCCTGGCGGTAACCAAATTTGATAAAACCTGTGGTGGTGAATTTTAAAGCATTCGCAATGAGATTATTCAGGATTTGAGATAACCTTACTTTGTCGGTAAAGATATTCGAAAATGAATCGCTGATGGTTTTTTCCAATTCAAGCCTGATATGGTTCTTGTTCATTTGTGCTTTTTCCTTTTCAAAGGTCATCAGCAAGGAGTTGAGCAAAAGGTTCAGGTTAAATGTGGTTTTGTTAATGGTGATTTGGTTGCTGTGGATGATGGAGAGATCGATAATGTCGTTCAGGATTGTCATCAGGTGGTGTCCTTTGGTGCTGATGATCGAAATGTATTCCATTCGTTCTTCGGGAGTGAGGTTATCATCTTCCAAAAGTCCCGAAAAACCAAGAATGGCGTTCATCGGTGTGCGTATTTCGTGCGACATATTTGTAAGAAAAGCACTCTTTAACCGGTCAGATTCCTGTGCTCTTTCTTTAGCCTCAATTAATTCAGCCTCTGCTTGCTTGCGTAAGGTGATATCGCGCAAAGTAGCCATAATCATCGATTTATCCTGTATCCTGATCATTTGAGCCAGCATTTCAACAGGAACCTGTACGCCATCAGCACGAACCACAACGCCTTCGACAGGATGGGCAAAGCCTTGATTTTTGGATTCTTTTACAAAGTGGTCAAGTGTGCTTTCTATATGTTCATCATCTGTTAACTGGTGTAATTCGTGTTGAGACATTCCTACTATTTCGTCAGGTTTTTTGAGCAAGAGCCTGCAGGTTGCCTTGTTGATATCCAGAATTTTCCCGGATTCCGGATCTGTCAGGATAATGGCATCCGGAGCTCCTTCGAAAAGCACACGAAATCGTTCCTCGCTTTCACGCAGTGCATCTTCAGCAAACTTGCGGTCGGAGATGTTGGTTAAAGAAGTAACCCTGACATTTCTTCCTTTATAGTGCGTCATTTTCCCATGTAAAACGCACGGAAAAGTGGTGCCGTCTTTTCGTAAGGCTACCGCTTCGTATGGGTTTTCATAACCCGAAAGCATATTCTTCATTACCATTTCCCGATATTCAGGAGCAATCCATTCGGTGCCAAATTTGCCGGTTGCCTCTTCGGAGGTATAGCCGAACATCTTTTCGGCTGAAAGGTTTTGCTCGATGCAAATGCCTTTTTCGGAGATAAAAATGGCTTCGAAAGAAGCTTCACTTAATCCCCGATATTTTTCCCTGCTTTCTTCAAGTTCGGCTTCCGCACGTTTTTTTTCAGAAATATCACGGGCAGTGGCAATCAAAACATCCTTTCCAAAATATCTACCCTTGTTAACAATCACCTCTTTTGGGAATATTTCGCCATTTTTTCGTAAAGCCCAAAAATCGAAACGTGCGCTGATACCCGTATCGAAAACCTGATGTGACATTTCGTTAATTGCTTCAAGATCGTTGAGACCGGGTGCTGAAAGTTGAACAGGTGTTTGTCCGATGATTTCTTCGCGTTGACAACCATACATCTTTTCGGCCCCAATGTTTACATCAATAAACTGGCCTGTTGTGGCATCCTGAATGTAAATTGCTTCGGAAACAGAGTTGAAAATATCAAAATAGCTTTGCCGGCTTTGTTCTAATGTTTCCTGGGATTGTTTGCGTTCGGTAATGTCGCGCGTGAGGCTGCCTATCATAAAGCTTTTGCCGGTGCTGATGGGATAGGCAGTGGTTTCGATGTTTCTGATGCTCCCGTCTGATCTTTGAATTTCGTTTTCACTTACCTTACCGAAAAAGTCGGACTGACGTGTTTGAAGCATATTTTGAATTGTTTTTTTCAGATAATCATAATTTTCCGGGGTTCTTCTGCTGATAAATCCGATTTTAAACTGAGCGTCCCAGATAGGTTTGCCTAAGAATTCGTCCTTCTTAATCCCGGTAATGATTTCTTCACTTTGGTTCCAAACGATGATTTTACCGGTTTCATCGGCTATTACGATTCCGTCGGTGGATTTTTCGACAACACCTCTGAATTTCTCTTCGCTATCTCTGAGGATTTCTTCGGCACGCTTACGATCGGTGATGTCTCTTGCGGCGCCCACGGTTCCAATTATTTCCCCCTGCTCATTTCGCAAGGGTGTTTTTATCGCTTCCAGAAACAGGAATTTCCCCTTCACATTTCCAAATTCTTCAAAATGGCCGCTTTTTCCGGTTTCCATGACAATGTCATCCGAATTGCGGCAGTTTTCGCCAAAGGTGTGCCATTGCGGGTCGTCAGCATGTTTTTCGCGTTCGCGGCGGGCAAAGAATAAATCTGTTTTGCCAATGGGTTCATCAACATCGCTGGCCATGAGCAGATTTTCGCATACCGATTTATTTACAAAAATGAACTTCTTTTCGATGTCCTTGACCCAAAGCATGTCGGGCATGATATCGGCCACATTTCTGAGCAGTTCCTGTATTTGCCGGTATGAGCGTTCTCTTTGTTTTAATTCATCTTCGATGTGTTTGCGTTCGGTTATGTCGGTCGAAAATACCAGAATTCCTTCGCTGCCATCAGGCAGGGTAATCAAGGTCTCCTTAAGTTCCATCCAACAGATGTTCCCGTCTTTCTTGAGGTTTCTTACCGCTTGAACTGTATAAAATTCGATTTGTATTTTTTTGATATTTGGCTCAATGTTGATTCTGTCTTCCTCAGGAACAATAATTTGTATGTTTTTGCCAACTAATTCTTGTTTGATGTAACCCAGACTCTTACAAAATGCTTCATTCACTTCGAGTATCATTCCTTTGAGATCGGCCAGTAATAAGCATCCTGGCGCAAAATCGAAAAGCCTCCGGTACAAGGAATCAATTTCCTGAATTTTTTTATCTGCCGGTTGTGCCGGTTCACCGGTGCCAGATGGATTCCTTGTTTCACTATTCATAGCTTTGTGTTTAATATGTTAAAAAATGCGCCTGTCATTTCATTGTTCCCCGTCGCATTTGTTGAATTCTGCAACCGGAAGAAAAGTTGTATCAGATATTTTTTTCATTTATTTCCGTCAAAGGGTGGCTTAAATTACAGGAAGTACAAAAATAAACCTGCTGCCATTTCCCGGCTCACTTTCTACCCAGATCTTCCCGTGGTGTTTTTCGATAAATTCCTTACAAAGCAGCAATCCTAAGCCGGTTCCTTTTTCGTTTTCGGTGCCGCGGGTAGTAAAGCTGGTTTCGATTTTAAAGAGTTTATCGATGGCTTCGGGTTTTATCCCAATGCCGGTATCTGCTACCGAAACTTCCACCTCGTTGCCATGAACCCTGGCGGTGATGACTATTTTGCCGTTTTTTTCGGTAAATTTTATCGCATTGGTAATCAGGTTACGGATAATGGTGCTCAGCATATTTTCGTCGGCGGTGATGATGATGTTTTCACCGAAAGTGCAGGTCAATTCGATGTTTTTAAGTCCTGCATGATGTTTCAGATTTTGAATTTCGGCATTAATAAGATGGTTTAAAAACATGGGGGCGGGGTCGAAGGGCATTTTCTGCTGTTGCGACAGTGACCATTCGAGGAGATTTTCGAGCAACTGATAGGTATTTGTCGCTGTCGAATTAATAATCGAGGCATATTGAGCGATGGTTCCGATATCGAGGTTTTTAACTTCATCTTTTAAGATCTCGCTAAATCCCAGAATACTGTTGAACGGGCTTTTGAGGTCATGGGCGATAATGGAGAAAAATTTATCCTTGGTAGCGTTGAGTTCACGCAATCTGGCTTCACTTTCCCGCATGATCAGTTCGGCTTTTTTAAGTTCAGATATGTCATGAATATTGGATAACATGCATTTTTGCCCCTGTATCTCGATGATTTCTGCCGAGATCTGGCATGTAAAGAGTTCGCCCGACTTTTTTCTGAAACGGGTTTCATAATTCAAAACGATTCCATCATCAATGAGTTTTCTGAGAAAAATATCGCGTTCATTAACATCGCCCCAAAGTTCAAGTTCGATGGTTGTTTTACCCAGTACTTCTTCCTTTTTATAGCCAGATAGCCTGTAAATACTTTCATTGACTTCAAAAATTTTACCTTCATTGATGGAGGTAATAATCATTACATCCGGGCTGTTATGAAATGCTTTGGCAAATTTTTCTTCACTTTCTTTCAACGCATCCACGGCTGCCTTATGGTCGGTAATGTCGAGAAATGAGGCCAGCATGGCAAACGGATGGCCGGTTTTTTCATCGGTAACCATACTTGCTGCAACCTGCGTTGTAAATTGAGAATTATTTTTTTTGATGCCGGTAAGTTCACCGCTCCAGCCACCCTGGTTTTGTAATTCGTAAATTACATTCCCAGCTTCCTGCGGATATTGCCAGAAACTTGTGGCATTTCTGCCAACGATCTCATTTTTATCATTATACTCCCACAATTTGATAAAAGAAGGATTCACATACGTTAATGTTCCCTCAAGGTCGGAAATTGCAATTGCATTAATGGATGTTTCGATAGCCCTTTCCTTGATGAGCATTTCGTGTTCGATGAGTTTTCGCCGGGTGATGTTCTGTAGGATTGCAACGGTGTAATCCAGAGTGCGGTCAGGTTTACGCACACATCCCACCGCCAGGATTGTCCAGATGATGTCGCCATTTTTATGGATAAAGCGTTTTTCGAGGGTGTAGCTGTCGATTTCGCCGGATAGGATGCGGTCAAAATTCAACAGGTCGGCGGCAAGGTCGTCGGGATGAGTCAATTCGGCCCAGGTGAGTTGAGAAAGTTCGGATGTTGAATAGCCAAGCATGTTGCACAAGGCTTGATTGGCTTCAATCCACCCTTTTTCGGGTGATGTTATTGCAATGCCAATTATCGGCAATTCAAAATAACTGCGGAACCGGATTTCACTGGCTTGCAATTCGTATTCAGTTTTTTTTCGCTCACTGATATCATGGGCAATTCCAAATGCATAGTCGACGCCGCCAAATTGAAGATAACTTATCTGCAATTCGACCGGAAAAATCCGGCCATTTTTCTTTTTATGAAAACTTTCAAACGTAAGCGATTTTTTTTCCTTCAACATTTTCCAATAGCCGGACCATTTATCAGCATCAAAATCCGGCTCCAGATCGATCACATTCATATTCAGTAGTTCGCTGTTGGTGTAACCCAAACTGGTGCTTGCCGATTTGTTGGCATAAACTATTTGGCCGTCACTTAATGCCTGGTAAGCGGCGCCAATCATGTTGTCGATAACATACCGGGTAAATCTGAGATCTCCTTCAACTTGTTTCCGGTCGGTGATATCCCTCCCGATAATCACAACACCCTGTAATTGATTTTTATCCGAAAAAAACGGACTGAATTTGTATTCGAGTATGAGTGGCTTTGGTAAACTGGCAGCGGTGACTTCGATTTTAAACTTCTCTTGTTTGTTCAAAACCCTGTCGAAATAGCCTTTCCATTCATCAACGATGGCTGCTGGATTCGGGGGTGAAAAAACATTTTCTCCTTTTTGAAGGCGCTTTCCACTGTACTTTTCGGTTCGTTCGTGAAAAAGATGATTTCCATAAACAAGGCAATAATCTTTATCAACAGCCCAGACCAGGTCTTCGGTCATTTCAAGAAAACTACTGTCGGGTGCCTGGCTTTCTGAAATATCGGTTTTTAATCCGGAATCTTTTTTGAAGGTTTTCATTGTGGAAAATCTTGGAAGTAGTACATTTCTTTGGTAAATTGTATATTTTAAGCGTTTAAAATCAATAGTTTAACCACCCTGAAAAACCTGATTATTGAGGTATTATGGCCTTTGCTGATCCGGTAACCATGATTTTTAAATAACATCAGGAATGGTAAAAGTAAACTTACTTCCTTTACCCTCTCCCAGGTAGCTATCGGGACCACTTTCGATCCAGATTTTCCCTCCATGTTTTTCGATAAATTCTTTACAGAGGAGCAAGCCGAGTCCGGTTCCTTTTTCGTTTTCGGTGCCTCGGGTTGTAAAGCTGGTTTCGATTTTAAAGAGTTTTTCGATGGCTTCGGGTTTTATCCCAACGCCGTTATCGCTCACCGAAATATGAACAAAACCGTCGTGAGCCCCGGCAGAAACTTTTACCAGGCCTTCTTTCGGGGTGAATTTTATGGCATTCGAAACCAGGTTTCTGATAATATTACTGAGCATATTTTCGTCGGCAACAACAATTAATTTTTTAGGGATGTCGCAAATCAGACTGATCTTTTTCTGCATTGCATTATTGTTCATCACCTGGAATTCATCACTGATAAGCTGATCGAGAATAACCGACCTGGGTGAAAAAGAAATCTGTCCGCGCTGCATCCGCGACCATTCGAGCAGGTTTTCCAATAAAAGGTAGGTGTGATAGGCCGATGAATGGATCAGATTTGCATAATGTTTAATTTCATCAATCCGAAGGTTCAAAACATCATCCTTTAGCATTTCGCTAAATCCCAGAATACTGTTAAAAGGGCTTTTAAGATCGTGGGCGATGATCGAGAAAAATTTGTCCTTGGCAGCATTTGCTTCCCGTAATTCTTCATTAATCCGCTGGATTTCGGCATCAGCAATTTTCCGGTCGTTGATATCTTTAATCATCGCCAGAAAATACATAAAATTGCCTTTGTTGTCGAAAATAGGGGTGACATAAACGTTGCCCCACACTTGCTGATGATCTTTGCGAATGTAAATTTTCTCGTTTTGATAAACTTTGAGTTTTCCGGAAGCAAGCTGTTTAATAGCTTCAATATCACCACTTAGATAATCAGGATGGGTAATATCTTTGAAAGTTAAGTTTGATAATTCTTCTGCCGAATAACCGGTAAAATCACAGAAGGATTGGTTGACCTGCAGGAAATTAAAGTGCTTATTGACCAACACCATGCCAATAGGCGATGTGTAGAATATGGTTCGGAAATGTTCTTCACTTTCGCGGAGCGCCTCTTCGGCTTTCATGCGCTCTGCAATTTCCCAGGCCAGATTCGCAATGGCCGAGAGTGTGTCAGCATCTTCGGGGGTATAGTTTTTTGCTTTATTTCCAACCCCCAGAATTGCGGTAATCTTGTCGCCACGAAATACCGGTACAACCAATTCCCTGATTAACCTGGCGTGGCCTTCGGGCATTCCTTTACGATGCGGCAACGATGCATAATCGTTGTGGATGACAGGTTTTCGTGCATGCACACAATCTACCCAGACTCCGGCCTCGGTGAGCGGGTAGTGATCCTCTTTTCCCTCTGCGGTGCAAAACGCTTCCTTTGTGCGTCTCGACCAATTTTGCAGCACCAGGTATTTCTGATCTTCTTTTACAAAATGGATGAAACTAATCTGGCTGTCGGTAAGTTTTTCGGCTTCGTTGAGCATTTCTTCCAGGAATTCATCAATTGTATGGTTTAACGAAAACTGAATAAGGTGCAGACGCGATTTGCCTATTTCTTCATGAAGTTTACGGTGGGTGTTATCTCGCACCAGCGCCCACATTCCCTGTTTTTCATCATTGTCATTTTTTATCAGAAAGGTCCGGAGTTCCACGGGTAAAATGGTTCCGTCTTTGCGGATGTATTCTTTTTCGTAAACATTCGAATAACCTTGTGGCACTATCTGGTCATCTATAATTTTAGCTTCAAATTCCTGCCACTTTTCAGGTGTCAGATCAAAGTAGGTAAGTTTGGATATTTCTTCAAAAGTGTAGCCCAGCATGTTAAGGAATGATGGGTTGCAATCGATGATGCGGCCTTCCATGGTTGTTTGGCAAAATCCATCCACGATGCTTTCGTGAAGTCGACGATACTTAATTTCCGAAATACGCAAAGCCTCCTCTACCTGCCGGCGCTCGGTAATATCCATGCCAAACGAAATCGTGCCGATAATTATACCGTGCTCTTTAACTTCGTTATTGTGCCAGATAATGTAACGTTCTTCACCGGTTTTGGTAAGTATCGGATTTTCGAAGTATTTGGGTAAACCACCTGTGGTAAGTTTTTCAAATATTTGCCATACTTCCGGAAAGCGGTTTTTCGGAACAATTACTTCAAACCAGTTTCGGCCTCTTAATTCAGCGATGGTGTAACCCGTAATCTTTTCGGCGGCATTATTAAAGGTGATGATATTTCCCCTGGTATCCATACCAACAACGATTGCATTTGCCGTCTGGATAAGGTTTTCGGCATAATCTTTTGCATTTTGCAGGGATTCTTCTGCCAGTTTTCGATCGGTTATGTCAATTACAACTACCAGGCATTGCTCTTCGTTTTCGCTTACAGTGCCTTCCAGGCGGACAAAAATTTCGGAGTTTTCACGTATTTTCAAGGTCACTTCACTGATTTGCTTCTTTTTGCTTATGAAAATCTCATTTAAAAACTTATCGAAGGCCAATAATGATTCGGTGGCGATAAAATGAGTGAAGCGCTCTTTGATCAGGATCGACCGCTCCTGGCCTAACAATGCGGCGCCGTTGAGATTTAATTCCAGAATTATGCTGTCGGAGTTGGTTATAAAGTATCCGGAAGGCATAAAATTAAAAAGTTGGGCGTACATTTTAGCCGATTGATCGGATTTTTCCTTTGCCAGTTGAAGTTCGGTATTTTGCATCACGAGTTCAATCTTATGAACTTCAAGCTCGTGCAAAAGTTTTAGGGTATCAATTTCGATGGAATGCTCTTTGTTGGTCACCTGGTTTTGGGCATATATTTCTTCTGCAATTTTACGCAGTTGTGAAATTCCAGGTTCTTTTTGGGATTTGTTTTTCATGCTCTTGTAAATAAATTTGCTATAAATCTAATTTTGGATAAAAATAGTGTATTATTTTTTAAAACAACCACCACTCAGCGGATTTCAGCGATTCCGCAACAATCAAATTTTACTTTACGAATAACCGAAGTGCTGCAAACTATTCATAGCTATTGCTATCCGCGAGATTGCAGTTTGTAAAATCATTATTAGTAAAAAGTTTACCTCCTTTCCTGGTTTAAAT
>CAJATL010000136.1 GCA_903944895.1 uncultured Bacteroidota bacterium | reverse complement strand
TACAATGTTATTTCTTTAGCATCCTATCTGTTGCCAACCATTGCCAAAATTAGTGCGAAAAATATTTATTGCAACAAATTTTATCTGTATCATTTGCAAGGGGTTATCTTCGGTTGTTTTTTCATGCGGAATCGCTGCATAAATGGAACGCTTACTATAAATTCAGGTGTTAGTTTGTCAACAATTGATGGTATAGGTGAAGAAATTGTTATTAACGGTACTTTTTTACACAAGGGAACTGTCCCTGATCCTATGAATGGCACTGGATCAATAAATTCTGGTGGAACGTATATTCATAATACCACTTCCTCTGCAGCAAGAATGGTAGATTTCTTCTCTTCGAAAAATGACAACAGTAATTGGATTTATAGAGGTTCAAGCACCTTAACTCCTGCACTTTCAATGGGGAATAAGACTTTTGGAAATTTAAGTATAGAATCAACATCTGGCTCATATTCTCTAACTTATTCGGGTACATCTGGTGTAACAGTTAATGGCAATTTTCAACTTGGCTCTAATGTTACTCTTAATATAACAAATACTGCAATTAATAGTTTTAAAGAGAATTATACTATTAATGGTATCATAACCTATTCGACCGGAACTCAGAATTTTGCATTTAATGGAATATCCCCACAAATAATTTCTGGTTCTGGTTCAATTGCCTTTGAAACAATGTCAATTGCATCTGGTGCAAATGTAACTTTATCTAATAATGTTAACATTAACAATGGTTTTATTTGTACTGTTAATGGCACATTAGATTGTGGCGCAAGTTCTGTAGTTTCTGGTTTAGGGGCTTTTACATTAGCAAGTGGTGCAACCTTAAAAACTGCAAATGCAACTGGTATTAATAGCTCAATTACAGTATCCGGTGCAATAAACCTGCATGCTGCCTCAAACTACGAGTTCAACGGCACATCATCCCAGGTAACCGGTGCTTTATTACCAGCCACAGTTAACAACTTTACTATTGACAATGCTGCCGGTGTTAAACTTAGCAATACGGCACTAACTGTTAGTGGAACAATGACCATTAATTCGGGGAAATTATTCACACTCGAAAGCGGGAAGCAGCTAACAGTTACTACCACTCTTTCTAACCATGCAGACAATGTTAATGCCGGTTTGGTATTAGAAGATGGAGCCTCACTAATAACCTTCGGCACTGTTAGCGGCGGCGCAACTGTTAAACGCAATATTTCAAACGACATGGTTTCCCATTTCCTGTCATCACCCGTTAGTGGCCAGGCATTTAAAACAGGATTTATTCCCGGAAGTGTTAATACTACTTTCGAGTTTTATTATTTTGACGAAACAGTATTGGATGGCAAGCCCTGGATAAATTCAAGAACCGCTGAAAATGCTGGATTAGCTGGCTGGACAAACGGTACTTTTGAAGCAGGAAGAGGATACCTGTGTGCGTATAATGCCACTTGGGGAACTGAACATACCTTTGCCGGAACTTTATTAAGTGGAGCCTACAGCCCTGCTGTTACCAATACACCAGCCGGAGGCAACGGATGGAATCTCATAGGAAATCCTTATCCATCGTCAATTGATTGGAACCATGTAACAAAACCGGGAGTACTAAATTCATTTTATTATGTTTACGATCCCACTGCAAACCAGGCAGCAGGTAAATACCGCTACCACAATGGAACAGCAGGTAGTACCGGAGCAACACAGTACATTGCCTCCGAACAGGCCTTTTTTGTTTATGCTTCCGATGCTTCAACATTAAATTTAACCAACTCAGACCGTGCTCATAGTTCTCAGGGTTTCGTAAAGTCAACCAATAGCGAACTAAGCGAATTTGCCCTCGAATTAAAATATGGCAATTATTCGGATGAAGCAAAAGTTGGGCTGTCAGATGTGTCGCAACAGGAACAGGATAATTATGACGCCTACAAACTTTACAGTTTCACAGCCGGCCTTCCATACCTTTATACCCTTACTTCCGATGGTACAAAAGTGGCTTACAACTCCATCCCCGAGATAACATCAACAGATATTCGCCTGGGAGTTGTTATTCCACAGGCAGGCCAATACACCATTAATCTTTCGGCTTACCAGGGTAATTTCGAATTTGTAACACTCGTTCTGCAGGATTTGCTAACCGGGGTAACGCAGGATTTAAAACAAAATCCTTTATACACCTTTACAGGCGACCCCAACGGCGATGCCAACAGGTTCCTCATTAAGTTTGCCAATGTTGGCATCGAAAATCCGGCAGCCACCGAAGCAGGTATTTACACGTATGGCAATATTTTGAACATACTTAACCCCGGTAATGCCACCCTCGAAGTGTACAACATGGCAGGGCAGCGCGTGCTTATCGAACAGATCAACAGTAGCGGTCTTTACCAGACAACGCTGAACAATCGCTCCGGTTATTATGTTGTTAGGCTTACAAATGCCGGTCAGGTAAAGGTTTCTAAAGTTTTATTCAAGTAATTTAAAATAACTAAAAGATATGAAAAGGCTCATTTTCAAAGGATTTTTAGTAACGCTGTTTATAATGGGAACAGCCACGTTTAACACGATCTCATCACAGGAAGTTCCGCCACCTCCACCCGAACAAGGTCAGGGTGGCAACCAACCTCCCGGCGGCGGTGCACCCATTGGCGAAGGAATGATTTTCCTGACCATGCTTGGCGCAGCTTATGGCGCCAAAAAGTGGCAGAAATCGAAACAAACAAACTAAAACCCGGACATCCGGTTTATGTTCTTCCTCAAAGCCCCGGCAGTGTTTTAAACGCTGGCGGGGCTAATATTGTAAATGTCGCTCTTCGTCGCATCAAAAGGTTTTTTATGTTGAACCGACATTTTATTCGAAATTTCCGTTAATACTTTTTACTTTTGTAAAAAATCGCAATATGAAGAAGCTGTTTATCCTTGCTATGTTTTTTGCTTTCTCTTTTATTTCCATTGCTCAGCAGCAGGAAGTACCTTACACCCTCGCCGACAGAGATCGGATGATTCAGGTAGAAGCCAAAGTTGACGCACTATCAGCACGCTTCGATCAGGTTGATAGGCGAATTGACCGCATGGAAGACAAATTTGATACCTATTTTACCTGGGGTTTTGGTCTCGTGCTCGGCGCAATATTTGCCCTGTTTGGTTTTATTATCTTCGACCGTCGAACAACCCTTGCTCCGGTTAAACGTGAGCAGGATAAACTACTCGAGGTTTTAAAAGAACTGGGTAAAGAAGATGCCAAAATACGTGAAGCCTTGAAAAAAGTGGCTTTATGGTAATCTCTCAAACAGCATAAACCAGGTTTAAGATTACATTAGCCCCGGCAGCGTTTTAACGCTGCCGGGGTTTGTGCTATCTGCACGGTTGGTAATTTTCAAAAACCTCACCGATGCCCCGGCTAAGCGGCATTTGTAATGCCGCTTTAAACATTGTTGAATTTGCAGTTCAACAATAAACGACAAACTCAGACTTCCTGACTCCATGATTGTTTTTCGGTGACTTACAAAAACTATCCTATAAATTGAATCGTCGTAAAATAAGGTAATAAGGTTTTGAAACTATGGGTAACTATCTTTTCTACTAAGGTTAAAAACCTTATTTTCATGCTTTTAACCTTAGTACAAAGGTTTCTGATGTCCGTTTCAACCTTATTACCTTATTACCAAACTTCGATTTCACGACACTTTAATCTGCGAGAGGTCAGGAAGTCAAAGATTATCCAAATCATTGATTTCGGCCTAACCAAGCCACTTAGAGGCGACATTATAAATTTGGATTTATCGTCGCCACAAATACCATATTTTATGTAGTTTTGTAAAACATTCAGAAAATATTATAAATCATGGAACTAAGCGTTGACATTGGAATAAACCAGATTATGGGCCTGATACGGCAATTGCCTGTCGAGAAGAAGCTAATTCTGAAAAAGGAAATTGATCAGGAGCTGTCCGAACTTCAGCCATCCGATGATGAGTTGACCAAACTTTTGTTAGAAGGCCCTGTTATGAGCAATTCCGAAAATGAAGATTTCAAGGCAAATCGTAAAGTTTTTTCCAAATGGACAGAGAAATTATTTGCATAGATTTATACTGAGCCTGTCGAAGCATACTTCAATATTAATTGATTACTACCGAAAGAAAAATAAATCAAGTACAAGGCTGGTTGAATTATCCAGACAATACAGGTTTTGTATTTCGGTAATCACAAAACTCGAAATTCTGGTTGGGGTAAATACCGAAAACAAGGACTTTTGGAACAATGTTTTAAATCTGATACAGGTAATCCCTGTAAACGATCGTGTTGTCGAAAAAGCAAGCGAAATCATTGTTGAATTAAAGAAAAGCAATCAGATTATCGAAATTCAGGACATTTTAATCGCATCAACGGCAATAGTAAAGCATGTTAAAATTGCAACTTTAAACCTCAGGCATTTCGAACGAATAAAGGGATTGGAATTCATTAAATAACAAACCATTTTGAAGCAAGGATAACATCCAGTCAGTACCAAACGCTTAATGGTTCGCTCATCGGAGAAGGATTGCAAAGCCTCACCATGCCTGGCACAGCGTATGGCGCTAAAAAGTGGCAGAAATCGAAACAAGCTAACTAAAACCCGGACATCCGGTTTTTGTTCTTCCCCAAAGCCCCGGCAGTGTTAAAACGCTGCCGGGCTTGTTGTATCTGGATAGTTAATTTTGTTTGATAACAAATGCAAGGATTCACCACCACTGTCAGTCAATCTTCAAAAGCAGCCCATCAACGGTTGAAAACGCTGAAAGCGTTCTTCCAATTCCATTCACCAACCAATGTTGCAAAATGATTCAAATTCGGTTACTGTTTTTTCATCGAACAAAAACTATTTCAAATCACTGCAAAAAATTACCTTTGT
>CAJATL010000135.1 GCA_903944895.1 uncultured Bacteroidota bacterium | reverse complement strand
CCGCATTTGACCAGAATGGTAATTGTGTAGGTATGGAAACTTACGTTGGCTCTGAAAGTTTATATAAACTTGTTGCCAATGGCGATGATCTTTTAACTTCAGAAATTGATGGATACGAAGAAGGCGAAGCAATGAGCTTCAAACTCTATCGTCAGTCAAGCGAAGAAATTTTTGATGTTGCCTTTACGTATGATCCAAATTATCCTAACTATGATGGTACTTTTGCAACCTACGGAGTATCTAATGTTGTTGGAATGACAATGAGCATTACTTCAATCAATGAAGTTAATGACAACAACGTTCAGGTTTATCCTAACCCTGCAAAAGATGTTATCAATGTTGTTTCTGATCAGAATATCAGCAATATTAAGCTGATTAACCTTACCGGGCAATTATTTATCGACTATGAAGTAACTGGTAACGAACTCCGGCTTGACATTTCAAAATATGTTAAAGGATTGTACTTTTTACAGATCGAAACCACTGATGGCGATGTCACAACAAAACGCATCGTAATCGAATAAATATTCAAACTACAAAGTTGATAAAAAGGCTTGCCATTGGTGAGCCTTTTTTTTAAATCTGAAATCTACATCCTTTCAACGTTCCACTCCTCCAAACTTCCACCTTTCCATTCTTCCAATATTCCATTTTTCCATTCTTCTCCCACCGAAGCGGGATTTCGGCTAACGCCTCAATATTCCATTATTCCATTATTCCATTCTTCCATCATTCCATCATTCCACTCTACCATTGTCGAATTATCGAACTGTCGAATTGTCACATCCTTCCATTCTTCCATTCTTCCATTCTTCCATCTTTCCAATATTCCACTCTTCCCCCTTCCCAAATGTGTGAATGATGTAACTCTTTGCCGCAATTGTGTAATGGTTCAGGCATCTGTCTAAAGTACCTTTGTTACAGTAAAAATATTAATAAACTTATAAAACTTACAGTCATGGGAAACTTACTTTATTTGATCGCAGTAATCCTGATCATTGCCTGGGCAATCGGATTTGTCGGCTACAGCGCTGGCGGCATCATTCACATCCTCCTTGTTATTGCAATTATTGCAATATTATTCAGGATCATCCAGGGAAGAAGAATCTTTTAAAATTATCCATTTAGTATTAATCTTTTAAAAAGAAAAAAATTATGAGTACAGGAAAAGTGTTGATTGGCGTATTGGCCGGCGTCGCTGCCGGAGCGGCTTTGGGAATTTTATTTGCTCCTGAAAAAGGTTCAAAAACCCGGCAGAAAATTAGCAGAAAAGGAGAAGACTTTGTTGACTCGCTTAAAGAAAAATTCAATGAGTTTCGCGATGATATCTCCGAAAAATTTGAAGAGATGAAAGAGGAAGTCTCTGGTTATATGGATGGGCAAAAGGGAAAATCGAAGGACGTTTAACAGATACAAAAATGCCATGAAAACCTTTCGATTATTTGTCGCTTTAATACTTTGTGCCGGGTTTATATGTGCCACATCATCGTGTGTTGTCGTTGGTAAAAAAGATAACGGAGCGCACCGTGGCTGGTATAAAATACCAAATCACCCGAATCATCAGAAACAGTACAAAAAAGACAAGCCGGACAAATCGAAAGGAAAATCAAAAGAAATGATCGGGCTGAGTTTAAAAAACGTTTTTGATCATGAAACGATATGGTCGTTTGAGCGGGGAAATTTATCAACCTGCTGATCATAAAGGGCATCACCAGGTGTTGTGTTAATATTTGGTGACGCCTTTTTTTGGGTGAATGATAAAAAAATCAATAAGCTAATTATAAAAATATTTCTGGTTAAAATAATGGAAGAGATAAAAATTTATACCATGGAAAACAAGAACAATCTGATCGAAGCCCTGATGGAAAAGGTTGCTGATTACGGCGAAACAACGCTGGAGTTAGCCAAACTAAAAGCCATCGCCAAAACATCTGATATTGCTTCTTCAATATTCCCGAGGGCAATTGTAATGCTCGTTTTTATATCGTTTATGCTTTTCCTTAGCTTGGGAACTGCTTTATGGCTTGGTGAAATCCTGCATCGGATTTTTTATGGATTTTTTGTGGTAGCCGCATTTTACGGCGTCGTTACGCTTGTTTTAAACCTCTTTTTTCGTAAATGGCTCAAAAACTTCTACGGGGATTATCTCGTGAAGAAAATGTTTAAATAAATTATCATGCAAAACATATCTTCTGTTGCCGGGCTTAAAAATGCAATTCAATTTAAGGAAGTTGAACAGGCTGTTAAAAGGCAACATTTAAAAGAACAACTCTTTTTTACCATCGAAAGCATTAAACCTGCCAGTTTGATCAAAGGTACGCTGAAGGATTTGGCTTCATCGCCTAAATTATACGAAAATATTTTAGGTGCTGCGGCAGGGTTAGCCACCGGATATCTCTCCAAAAAAATAGTGATAGGCTTTTCTGGAGGAATTGTACGGAAAATTATGGGAACCGTTTTGCAACTTGGCGTTGCTGGCCTTGTAACTAAAAATCCTGGTCCTGTCATGGCAGTTGGACAGTACCTGTTTCGACATGTTTTCGACAGGAAACACCTGAAGGCAAAATCGCAATGAAAAGTGAAGAAATAAAATTTCCGTTTTACGCCAAAATAACCATTTTTATTATTGGTTTAATTGGGTTGCTGGCTATTTTATATATTGCTCAAAGCATTATTGTCCCGCTGGTTTTCGCAGTAATCATTGCTGTTCTGCTAAGTCCGGTTGTTAATTTTTTGGTTCAGAAGAGGATCAACCGGATTGTATCTATTGTAATCGCTTTATTGCTGACATTTATTTTCATCGCAGGGTTTGGTGTACTTTTATTTTCGCAGGCAAGCCGGTTTACTGAATCCTGGCCGCAATTGGTCGAAAAATTTACAGAGATATTTAATGACGGCATTATCTGGGCGTCAGGATATTTAGATATTGATCCTGAGAAAATACACCTCTGGATCATCAAATCTCAGGGTGAAATTGTCAATAAAAGTACTGCTGCAGTAGGGCAAATAATTTTAGGCATTGGCACTTTCGTGATGATTGCCTTTCTGGTTCCTCTTTACATCTTTCTGATTTTATATTACCGGCCAATTTTACACGATTTTATTCACCGCCTTTTTAAGGAAGATCACCAAAGCCAGGTTAGTGAAGTAGTTACACAGATAAAAAACGTTATTCAACGTTATCTCATTGGACTGATTGCCGAAACAGGAATTGTGGCAGCTTTGCAAATCACCACCTTATTTGCACTCGGAATTGAGTACGCTATCCTGCTTGGGATTATTGGTGCTTTGCTTAATTTAATTCCTTATATTGGAGGACTGGTCGCAGTAGCATTGCCGATGATTGTTGCTTTGGCCACCAAAACTTCAGCCTGGTATGCCATTTACGTTCTGGTAATTTATTACATCATCCAGTTGATCGACAATAATTACATTGTCCCATATATTGTGGCTTCAAAGGTAAAAATCAATGCACTTTTCTCGATAATCGTTGTATTCGTTGGAAATGCGTTATGGGGAATTCCCGGGATGTTTCTTTCGATACCGCTGCTTGCCATCATAAAACTCATTTTCGATCATGTGGAATCTTTAAAGCCCTGGGGTTTTGTATTAGGCGATACCATGCCTCAGATTTTAAATATAGAACCGATTTTAAAAAAGTTGAAAAGCATTCAGCCATCCTAAAATTATTACAAAACAAATAGGCCGGATAATTAAGTCTGTATCTGGCTTCAGAACCTTTCGCTTAAGTCTTTTCGAATTACAAATCTAAAAAAGCACATCATGATAGACGTTAATAAAGAAGGCATCTTATTATCAAGAACCGAACTGGGATTTGAAAATGAAGGCGTGCTAAATCCAGGTGCAATACGCGAGGGCAATAATGTCCACATTTTTTACAGGGCCGTCCGTATCGGAAATTTTTCGAGTATTGGATATTGCCGGTTAGAAGGTCCCTTAAACATTGCCGAGCGGTGGGAAAAGCCCATCATAAGCCCTGAATTTGAATACGAATCACATGGCATTGAGGATCCCCGCATTGTAAAAATTGAGGATCTGTATTATCTCACCTATACCGCTTACGATGGAAATAATGCGCTTGGCGCTTTGGCAACTTCCAGGGACCTTGTACATTTTGAAAAACAGGGAATCATCGTTCCCACAATCACCTATTCCGACTTTGTAACGCTGGTCGAAAAGACTGGTAAAGTAAGAGAAAACTACTACCGCGACCACAAATTTTACAACCAGGAAGCAGCCCCCGAAAAAATACTTTTATGGGATAAAAATGTGGTTTTCTTTCCCCGGCGAATTAATGGAAATCTGGTGTTTCTTCACCGGATTCGCCCGGGAATTCAGATTGTTTCGGTAAAAAGCCTTGATGAACTTACTAAAGAATTTTGGATTACCTACTTTACAAATCTTCAGGACCATATTATACTTGAACCTTTTTACCCGCACGAGGCCAAGTACGCCGGAAGTGGTTGCCCGCCTATCGAAACCGAGTATGGCTGGCTGCTGATTTACCACGGAGCCGAAGAAACCGCTAAAGGGCTTGTTTATTCTGCCTGTGCAGCCGCCCTGATGGACATTAACAATCCTACCAAAGTTATTGCCCGTTTACCTTACCCGTTATTTACCCCGGAATTTCAGTGGGAATTGAAAGGTGAAGTAAATAACGTGGTTTTCCCTACCGGAACAGCCCTTTTCGGTGATACCCTCTATATTTATTACGGTGCAGCCGATAAACGAATTGCCTGCGCCTCGTTGAGTTTGAAAGCATTATTAGCCGAATTATTATTTTATACCTCTAAAAATGAAAAATAGCATTGTTTACCACAGGTTTAATGATGGTGCAAGTCCATTTAACAGGTTTCTTATTCCTCATAAATCCTTTTACTCCGAAATTCCGGCAGTAAAAAGGACGCAAATCCCAGCTCCCGGGAATACTGCCGACCTTGCCGAAATCCTGGTCATAACCTCTTATCCGCCCCGTGAATGTGGCATCGCAACGTATTCGCAGGATTTGATAAAATCGCTCAAAAGTAAATTCAGTAACTCATTTGTAGTTAAAGTTTGCGCCCTCGAATCAGGTGAGACAGATTTTAGCTATCCCGATGAAGTAAAATATGTGCTTAAAACCTCAAAAGCTGCCAGATTTGAAGAGCTGGCCATCAAGATCAACGACGATACCAGCATAAAAATAGTCCTTGTCCAGCATGAGTTTGGATTCTATCATGAAAATGAACAAGCATTCATTAAATTTTTGTCGTTGCTTAAAAAGCCGGTAGTGCTTGTTTTTCATACGGTTTTGCCTAAGCCTGATGATGAGTTAAAAATAAAATTACAGCGCATTGCTTCTTTTTGCAAGTCAATCATTGTAATGACGCAAAATTCGGCCAGGATTTTGAAAACTGATTATGGTGTTCCGGAAGAACAAATAGCTGTTATCGCCCATGGTACCCATTTAGTGCTTCATTTACGTAAAGAATTTTTAAAGGCGAAATATGATCTTACCGGACGTAAAGTCCTTTCAACATTTGGACTGCTTAGCTCCGGAAAGGGTATCGAAACCACCATTGAAGCATTGCCAGCTATTGTCAAGGAAAGCCCCGAAGTAATGTTTCTCGTTCTCGGCAAAACGCATCCCGAAGTTGTGAAATCGGAGGGTGAGAAGTACCGGGAAATGCTCCAGCAAAAAGTCGATCATTACGGACTTCAAAATCATGTAAAATTTATTAATAAGTATCTGGCTTTGCCCGAATTGCTCGAATATCTGCAACTTACCGATACTTACCTTTTTACAACCAACGACCCAAACCAGGCTGTTAGCGGCACCTTTGCCTATGCCATGAGTTGCGCCTGCCCCATCATTTCTACCCCAATTCCTCATGCGCTGGAACTTCTAAATGCCGATAATGGAATTATTTTCGATTTTCGCAATTCCAAACAACTTGCCGATGGCGTAATCCGCTTATTCAACGATGAACCGCTGCGAATAAATATCGGCACAAATACCCTCGAAAAAATAGTTCCTACAGCCTGGGAAAATTCTGCTATTGCCCACGCCATGTTGTTCGAAGGAATTGCCGACGAGAAAATTAGTTTGCATTATAGCCTTCCGGATATAAATCTTGACCATCTCCGGCGCATGACTACAGGCACCGGGATTATCCAGTTTTCGAAAATTAATGAACCGGATATTTCCTCTGGTTACACCCTTGACGATAATGCCCGGGCGCTGGTTGCCACATGTATGTATTTCCGGATGAAAAGAAATGATGAAAGTGTGCTTTCAATAAAAAAGTACCTCAATTTTATAAAACGCTGCCTGCAGCCTGATGGTAAATTTTTAAATTATGTCGGAGAGGATCACCAGTTTACCGATCAAAACAACACCGCCAACTTAGATGATGCCAACGGCAGGGCTATCTGGGCTTTGGGCAACTTGGTGTCGCTGAAAGGAATTTTGTCCGTCGAAATCATTTCAGTGGCCGAAACTATTATCGAAAAGGCGTTATCACGGATCGAAATCGTTCATTCTTCACGGGCAATGGCTTTTATTATCAAGGGTTTATATTATTATCAAAGCGCCGTAAAATCAGATGACAATATCAATCTTGTAAAATTATTAGCCAACAGGCTGGTACAAATGTACCGGCACGAATCCGGCGAAAAATGGGAATGGTTTGAAGGTTATCTTACCTATGCCAACAGCATTTTGCCCGAGGCAATGCTTTATGCCTGGCGGATGACCGGTGAAATAGTTTATAAAGAAATCGCCATATCGTCACTAAATTTCCTGTTAGGACAGATTTTTAACGAAAATGGAATCGAAGTAATTTCAAACAAAAGCTGGCTGCAAAAGGGTGGCGTGCCGGAGCATTTTGGCGAACAACCCATCGATGTAGCCTACACCGTAATGACTTTGAGCGGTTTCTATGACGAATTCAGAGAAAAAGATTACCGACAAAAAATGGAAACTGCCTTCAACTGGTTTTTGGGGAATAACCGCCTGCATCAGATTATTTATAATCCCTGCACAGGTGGTTGTTACGACGGACTTGAAGAAAAACATGTAAACCTTAACCAGGGCGCCGAATCAACGGTAAGCTACCTGATGGCAAGGATAACCATCGAAAAATATAAGAATATCAAAATACCATTAAAAATCCAATCACGGAAACACAGCAAAGTTCAAACAAAACAAATCATTAAACAATTAGCATACTCAAAATGAAAACAACAAAACAACTGGGCATTTGGATGGATCATTCGATGGCTCACCTTACCGAATTTAAAAAAGGAGCGATGGTTTCAACAATGATCGAAGCCGAACCTAAAACTCAGGCAAACGAACAGGATTTATATTACCACGACGAAAGTCACAAACTTAACAAAGTGCAAAACAAGCTTACAGCGTATTACAAAAAGTTAAGCGATGCGATTTTGGATTATGAGGAGGTTCTTTTGTTCGGGCCAACGGATGCCAAAAATGAGTTAACGAACTTGTTAAAAGATGACCATCTTTTTAATAACATTAAAATCACGGCAAAACCATCTGATAAAATGACGGAATATCACCAGCATATTTTTATTAAAGATTTTTTTCATCCATCTGTATTAACGCTCAATAAATGAGCAAAGCAGGATGAAAGAAGTGACCCTACCGTTCGCAAAAGTTTTATGGATCCATCTTAGAAAAAGGCACGCCATTTTTTGATGAAATGCCGATTCATCCTGATAAACCGGAAGAATAAAAAGACAAATCACAAAGGGCAGAACGCTCTGCGCTAAGCGCTAAGCGACTTTAACAAATCACAAAAGTCAAATCACAAAAGTCAAATCACAAAAGTCAAAATTCAAATCACAAAGGGCAGAGCGCTCTGCGCTTAGCGCTTAGCGACTTTCACAAATCACAAAATTCAAATTAAAGAAACGTCTTATTTGAGTTTTGAGTTTTGTTTTTTGTTTTTTTTTCTGATTTATCCAGGTCAGATATTGATGTTAAGATGTGTGAATGATGCAACTCTTTTCCGGAATTGTGTAATGGTTTTGACTGCTGATACAGGCACCTTTGCATTATAAAAAATAGCATCATTTTAAACACGAAATCATGAGAAATTTACTTTACATCATCGCCGTCATTTTAATTCTGGGTTGGATAATCAGTGTTTTTGGCTTTCAGGCACGTGGATTTATTCACTTGTTGCTGCCACTTGCTTTGGTTGCTGTTATTGTGCAGGTTACCTCCAGGAAACGTCCTGCACGGGTGTATTTTTTCTAAATAAAAATTATCATTAAAAATTAAATTATGAAAACCACAGGTATCACCATTTTGGTTGTAGGGTTGTTAATTACCCTTTTTACGGGATTTAACTACGTAACGAAGAAAAAAGTTATCGATATTGGAAATCTGGAAATTACCACCGACAAAAACCATAATCTGGCATGGTCTCCTTTAGTTGGAGTTGCAGTGATGGCAGTTGGCGGAGTTGTATTGTTGCTCGGTGCAAAAAAGTTTTAGGTCGCATTTCTGAGGCAAGTCTGATCAATGAAAAAAATCCTGAAATTCATAGCTGGAGTCGCAATTCTGGGGCTTGTGATTATGCTTTTAATAAATGCTGTTATTGAGCCATGGGTTGGGAAAAAGATAGAAACCGAATTTGAGAAAACAAACAGCGGTTGCAGCATCGAAATTGAAAAGATTAATCTTTCGTTGATTTCATCAGGTCTGGAATTGAAAAACATAACGTTTAAGCCTAAATTAGTGGATGGAGAAATGCGGGTTCTGAGCGGGGACATAGCTTCCATAAAACTCAAAGGAATTAATTTCTTTAAAATCCTGTTTGAAAAGGATATCGAAATCCGCGAATTAAACATTTCAAAGAGTAACCTTACAGGAAGCTTCCCTTTTTCAGGAAAAGAAAGCCAGCCGATAGTTTCACCGGTAAAAATCAGGATTGACGAATTAATCTTCGAAAAAACCGACTTAACGATAACAAACACCTCAAACGCACAGGCTTTTACGGTTAAAAAAGGTTTTTTGAAAGTTTACGAAATTCAGTTTAATAAATCCGACACTTTATCGGGTTCAGTGATCAGCCATTTTGATTTTGACGCTACCGAAATTTCTATGGTTTCGACCGATAGCATGTATTCCTTCAAAGCCTTGAATATTCAATACTCGGCTACTTCAAATACCTTAATGATGGATAGTTTTATGATTAATCCAAACTTTGAAGATTATGATTTTACTTCGAGGCGCGAATTCCAGACAGACCGGATAGAAGCAGATTTCAGCAACATTTTTGTTTATCATTTTTCGGCTGCCGATTATTTCGGATCACAGCGTTTTGTGAGTTCTTATATCGAAATCCGGAAAATGGATCTGAGTATTTTCCGGGATAACCGAAAAAAATTCAAACATGTCGTCAAGCCTACATTCCAGGAGGTTTTTTACAATTATCCTGGTTTGCTCAATATCGATTCGCTTAACGTTTTATCCGGGAATATAACTTACACCGAACATGCCGAAAAGGCTAACGAGCCTGGGATGATCAGTTTTAACGAAATCGAAGCAAAGTTCTCCAAAATATCCAACGACACCATCTACAAAACCGATACAGCCTTTTTGGAACTACATACCAAAGCCAAATTAATGGGAAAAGGCGACCTGGCGATTTCGCTAAAAAGCAGGATTTTCGACGCCAATAACACCTTTTCGGTTGATGGAACCCTTTCGGGCATGGAGGCCAGCGACTTAAATCTGATGCTGGAGAAAAATGCCTTTGTATATGCCACTTCAGGTAAGATTGATGCCATGAGTTTTAATTTTACGGCGAACAATTCCAAGGCAACCGGCCAAACCACCCTTCTTTACCACGATTTGTATCTCGCCGTCAAAAATAAACGCACCGATGATACCACCGCATTTGTTCAGCGGTTAGTTTCGATAATTGCCAATATCAAAGTTTTGGATTCGAACCCGCTTCCCGGCGATACCGCAAGAGTTGGAATTGTTGAATATCAGCGCGACCCCGAGCGGTTTTTGTTTAATTACTGCTTCAAATCAATCATGACAGGAATTAAGTCAAACCTGGATCGGAATCCGGGAAGGAAGCAGAAATAATTCCCGGCGTGATGCTAATCTTCCAATGTCGAATTATCAAATTGTCACATTCTTCTATCATTCCACTCTTCTCCCGCCAAAGCAGGATTTCGGCTAACGCCTCAACATTCCATCATTCCATCATTCCATCATTCCATTCTTCCATTTACACATTCAAGAAAACCTCACCACGCCTAAATCGTGGGTATGTTTCGTTCCATTCTTCCACTATCCCAATCTTCCATTGTCGAATTGCCTCATTATCGAATTGTCACATTCTTCCACTCTTCCTTTTACCCAATCACTAAAACCTCACAGGTTTTGCAAACCTGGTAGGTTTCGTTCCATTCTTCCACTTTTCCAACATTCCATCATTCCAACATTCCATTCTTCCATTGTCGAATTGTCACATTCTTCCATTTTTCCAACATTCCATCATTCCACTCTTCCAACATTCCATTCTTCTCTTCCCCAATGTGTGAATGATGTAACTCTTTCCAAAAGTTGTGTAACACATTTCGGAACCCCGGCAGCTAATTTTGCAGCATAAATATTCATTAAAAAATTAACAGTATGAAAAATTCATTTTATTTCCTTGCATGCCTGTTTCTGGCAGTTGGTCTGTCGGTTACCTCATGCGGCCCCGGCAAAAAACTCTTAAACTCGCAGGCCAAAGTTAATCAGCTTCAAAAAGACAGCATCAGTTTGCACGACCAGTTAGACGATTGTAACCGGCAGTTAAGTAATCTGTATAACGAAAAAACTTCGCTGCAGAACGAAAATGCATCAGTTCAGAATGATCTGAAGGTGCTTTCGAACACCTCAAAAATGACCATTGCCGACCAGGCGAAACGGTTAAAAAACCTCCAGGATATGATTCAGGCCCAAAAAGATGTAATGTCGAAGCTTAAAAATTCGATTTCAAATGCGCTGATCAATTATAAAGCAGATGAGCTTTCGATCTATACAAAGGATGGAAATGTTTATGTTTCGTTAGCCGAAAAACTGTTGTTCAAATCAGGCAGCGACGTGGTTGACCCGAAAGGAAAAGAAGCACTCAAATCGCTTGCCCAGGTGCTGAACAATACCCAGGACATCACGGTTTTGATTGAAGGTCACACGGATAATGTCCCTATCCAAACTAATAAATTTAAAGATAACTGGGACCTCAGCACAGCCAGAGCTACCTCCATTGTGCGGATTTTAACAAAAGACAACGGTTTCGATCCGATGCGTATAACCGCATCAGGTAAAGGCGAATTTCATCCGATAAATTCAAACGAAACCACCGAAGGACGTGCCGGCAACCGACGTACCGAAGTAATTTTATCACCCGATCTGAAAGAACTTTTTAAACTACTCGATCAATAAAACCAAGGTTGGCTGAGATTTATAAATCAGCCAAAATGGATTAATAAAAAATGGAGCGTGGCCGGGTTCAACCTATTATACCGATATATTCCGGAAAATCAAGCCCGGTCACCTTTCATTCTTTTCTTTTAAAAGTATTGTAACTTCAAATTTATAAACATCACAATAATGAAAACTCAAAAAATAACAAAAGTATTGATCGCGCTGGATTATGATCCCACCGCTCAAGTAGTGGCAGAAACCGGTTTTAGGTTTGCAAAATCTCTGGACGCCGAAATAACGCTGCTTCATGTGATTTTGGATCCTTTGAAATATTCTTCAGCCGACTATTCGCCAATCATGGGCTTTACCGGATACGCTGATATAGGCCCGATGGAAACAGATAGCGTTGATGAACTGAAAAATGCAGCCCGGAAATATCTTGATAAAGCAAAACATCACCTGGGCGACGATGCCACAAAAACCCTGATCAGGGAAGGTGACATTGCTGAATCGATATTGGGAGCATCAAAAGACATACATGCCGATATGATTGTCATCGGTTCGTTCAGCCGTAAATTATTGGATAAAATATTCATGGGAAGCGTTACCGAAAAAGTTATGCAACTCACAACAGTGCCGCTGTTAATCATCCCAGCCGGACCAGGAAAGTAAATGGAGTCTGTCTTTTAAGTAAAATGCTTTGATTTTAGAACAAGGAACAACGATTAACGATTTATGATGAAACGATGATCTTCAGATTTACTGACTTCTTCTAAAATTTTAAATTGTTAATGCTTGTTCTGAAATCATTTTTCCAAACATAATCGACAGGCTCGGATTAACCGGTTGTTGCTTAAGCTTCAAACAGCTCACGCTTCAATTAAAAGACTCCCCTTAAAGGTTTAAGGCCAAAAGATCTTTTATTTGATTGTTCATTTAATAAAATACGATTTGTTTAAAAAATCATTTGCAATGAAATCACCAGATAAACCAGATACCAGAAAACATAAGGAAATCAGCGACAGGAAAATGTATTTTCAGGAAGCATTAATCGCTTCCGAAATCAGGTATCGCCGCCTCTTCGAATCTGCCAAAGATGGAATACTAATCCTCGATGCAGAGACCGGCAAAATTATGGATGTAAATCCGTTTTTAATCACATTGTTGCATTACCCGAAAGAAAGTTTTGTTGATAAGGAGTTATGGGAAATCGGCTTCTTTAAAGATATTGCAGCCAATAAAGAGAAGTTTACCGAATTAAAATTAAAAGAGTTCGTCCGGTACGAAAATTTACCACTCGAAACGGCTGACGGCCGAAAAATCAATGTTGAGTTCGTCAGCAATGTTTATCTTGTTAACAACAAAAAAGTAATTCAATGTAATATCCGGGATATAACAGAGCGACGGAATACGGAGGAATCTTTGATGGCTTCGCATCAGATTATCGAAGGAATTATAAATTCGATCCCATTCAGGGTGTTCTGGAAAGACAAAAAACATATGTTCCTGGGGTGTAACAAATTATTTGCACACGATGCCGGATTTTCCGATCCAAAAGAAATCGTCGGGAAAGATGATTTTCAGATGAGTTGGCGCAATCAGGCCGAAATGTATCGTAACGACGACAGCAAGGTTATCGAATGTGGAATACCCAGGCTCCTGATCGAAGAATCTCAGACAACGCCCACAGGAAGCACGATAACACTGCTTACCAGTAAAGTCCCGTTACTCGATACCAAAGGTGAAATCAGCGGTGTACTTGGAACATACATCGACATCACCGAACGGAAACTTGTCGAAAAAGAACTGGTAAAGGCCAAAGAAAAAGCCGAAGAAAGCGATCGTTTAAAATCTGCCTTCCTTGCAAATATGAGCCATGAAATCCGTATACCGATGAACGGCATCCTGGGCTTTACTGAACTGCTCAAAGAACCACATCTTACCGGTGCTGATCAAACGAAATATATCAGCATCAT
This sequence comes from uncultured Bacteroidota bacterium, assembly GCA_903944895.1. Taxonomy (GTDB): domain Bacteria; phylum Bacteroidota; class Bacteroidia; order Bacteroidales; family 4484-276; genus CAJATL01. The sequence goes on along the minus strand of CAJATL010000135.1, from coordinate 855 downwards.
CGAGAAAAGCGGCGCCCGCATGCTCAATATTATCAACGACATCATCAGTATCTCAAAAGTCGAATCAGGGCAACTGGAAATTTATCTTTCAACCGTCAACCTGAACGAACAGATGGTGGATCTTTTTAATTTCTTCAAAGAAGAAACAGATCAGAAAAAATTACAATTTTCTTATCGTAATGGGCTTTCTTCAAAAGAATCGACAATTAATACCGATGTTGAGAAAGTCGTTGCAGTGCTCACCAACCTGGTGAAAAATGCAATAAAATTTACTAAAGCCGGCTCCATCGAATTTGGATATGTGAGGAAAGGGTCCTGCCTTGAATTTTTTGTAAAAGATACCGGGGTAGGTGTTCCAGTCGGGCAAAGAGATTTGATTTTTGAACGATTCAGGCAAGGCAGCGAATTGCTGACACGAAATTATGAAGGTGCCGGATTGGGTTTGGCTATCTCGAAAGCCTATGTTAAAATTCTGGGTGGTGAAATCCGGGTCGAAAGTAACCAGGAGCAATTGATGCCTCAAGGGCTTATCGAAAATTCCGGTTCTACCTTCTACTTTACCATTCCTTATCATTGCGAAGCAGAAGGCAAAAGCGCTGAAGTCGTCAAAATTGAGGATCGCCCGGAAGATAATCAAAGCAATTTTGAGGCTCATGGATTGAAAATACTGGTGGCCGAGGATGAAGAAATATCGGCAAGGCTGATTTTATTTTTTTTCAGTACTGACCGGTTAAAATTTCAACAAAAAAAGGGGCTATAGCCATTAGGTTTCGCCCCAATGTTGTAAGTTTGTTTTGCAAAAAATAACTTCAACATGGGCAAAGATACAACAAAGAATTTAGTCGGTCAGCCGAT
>CAJATL010000134.1 GCA_903944895.1 uncultured Bacteroidota bacterium | reverse complement strand
ATTTAAACCAGGAAAGGAGGTAAACTTTTTACTAATAATGATTTTACAAACTGCAATCTCGCGGATAGCAATAGCTATGAATAGTTTGCAGCACTTCGGTTATTCGTAAAGTAAAATTTGATTGTTGCGGAATCGCTGATTTTTATCCACTACAAAAACACCTTTATCCCTAATCGAAAGCCAGAGTCGCTGCTGTTTATCGGGAAAAATAAATGTACAATTGTTGATTTCTTTTGGACTATAGAAGTATCGTTTAAAACTGCCGGTAGATTCCTGAAATTGATTAAGTCCATTTTGGGTACCCACCCATATTCTCCCATCCGTATCTTCATGCACGGTTGTAATTGAATTGTTGCTGATGGAAGCAGGATTTGATGAATTGTTCCTGAATACTTTGAAATTTTCCTGACCGGCCTGGTACAATGCCAATCCGCTGGTGGTACCTATCCACAATCTTTTTTTACTATCTTCAAATAAATAACGGATAGTATCTGATGGCAGTCCATTGGGTTCATCTGCACGGAAGCGGAAGAGGTCAATCTGATGTTTTTTAGGCGCTTGTTTGTACAAGCCGGGCCGTGTACCCAACCATAATAAGCCTGTACGGTCCTGTAAAGACTGATAGGGAGATGGTATCTGAGGCAAAGGATTACCCGGGAAATTGAAATTGTAATCATAGAAGCTGAATGTCTTTTTAGCAAAATGATAATGTATAAAAAACTGTTGTCTTTGCAAAAGAGACGCGGCCTGAAACAAAATGCCCTCTTTGTTTTGAGCGGTGACGAAAAAAACGCTTATTTCGGTAATTCCCTTTTGATAGGGAAGATGGTCGCTGCCATAGGTAAAGGTTTGGATGTTATCAGAAACAGGGTCTATCAATGATAGAATCCCTTTCCTGTAGACTACCCAATATTGCCCGTTCAAATCTTCAACAGCATAATCAACAGAATCAGCTATTCCATTGGCGTTGCCCGGTTGGTTCACATAACTTTTTACAATTTTCTGGTATTTACTGTCAAAAATATATAGTCCATGAGTGCCTGTAAGTAATAATCTGTTTGCACTTGCTTTGCTGAGTTGCCTGATGGTATCTGCTTTCCCTGACAGCAGAATATCCTTTCCGGCAGGGATAACGATTTCAAAACTATCTTTCTGCTGGTTCAGCCCATTGAGATTGTTTTTATCATCCAGCACCCAAACAATACCGGATGATTCCACTGTACCAAAATTTCTCCAATATCTACTACTTAGATTTACAGCGAAATCCGAATACTTTTTAATGATACCTGTTTCCGGGTTAAGACGGAAAGTAGTAAACTGTGTAGCCAAAAATGATCCTGCAATGAACCAAATATTTCCGGCTTCGTCTTCAAATAGCAAAGAACTTAACATTTGGTCGCCACCTTGAGTAGCATTGCCGGCAGGGTAAAAATTCCGGAATATCTCTTTTACCGGATCAAATGATGTGATTCCACTACTTTCACCAGAAATCCAAATCTTTCCATCACTTGCTTTTAAGAGACCTCCAAATTGGCTTCTCATTTGTAAACTTGTCGAATCAGTTTTATCTAAAGCTGCTTTATACACTTTAAAGCTATAGCCATCGTATTTTACGAGTCCATTTTGGGTGCCGAACCAGATAAAGCCTTTGTCGTCCTGGAGGGGTGATATTGCAACCTCTTCGGGTAAGCCTTCGGCCACGCCGTATTTCTCAAACGGAATTTTATGTTGCTGGGCAAAACCAATGCTTGCAGCAACTACAAGAAGCGTTGTGAGTGTTAATATTTTTATCATGGATTGTTTATATAGGTAATTGAATGATGAACTCGGTTCCCACCTGCACAGATGTTATGGCGGGCAAGCCTTCATTTTTTTTTGTTAATACTTTTATTTCGCCACCATGCGCTTTCACAATATCATAGCTTAAACTCAGTCCCAAACCGGTACCCTGCCCGGTAGGTTTGGTGGTAAAGAAAGGCTGGAAGATTTTGTTTTTGATTTCTTCAGGAATGCCGGGGCCGTTGTCTTTTACGGAGATTTCAATTATGTTACCGAGGTTTTTGGTGGTGACGGTGACGGTGGGTTTGTAATCAGGTTGGTTTTGCGATGTTTGGTGCAGAGACGCAGAATTCTGCGTCTCTACCTGCACCGCATAGAACGCATTATTTATCAAATTCAACAACACCCTTCCAATATCCTGAGGAATGATTTTGATTTTTGGCAAAGACGCATCGAATTCAGTTTTGAAATTGGCATTAAAGGATTTATCCTTTGCTCTTAACCCATGATAGCTTAACCGCAGATATTCATCGGCCAAAGCGCTGATATCGGTTGGTTCCATAACCCCATTGCTACTGCGGCTGTGCTGAAGCATCCCTTTTACAATGGCATCAGCACGTTTACCGTGATGATTGATTTTTTCGAGGTTTTGTCTGATGTCTCCGGCAATCTCCTTTGCCAAATTAAGCTTTTCTTCTCCTAACTGCCTACTGCCGACTGCATACTGCCGACTGCTTTCTTCCAGTTCATCCTTCATCTCATCAATTAACTCATTGCTGACTTCAGAGAAATTATTCACAAAGTTCAGCGGGTTTTGTATTTCATGAGCAATTCCGGCGGTGAGTTCTCCCAGCGAGGCCATTTTTTCGGAGTGGATGAGTTGTGATTGGGTAGATTTTAATAAGATTAAAGCATCTTCTGCTTTTTCCTTTTGCTCGTGCAGCAGCGTGTTAGCCTTTTGTTTTTGCTTGCTGTTCCTGTAAAGAAATAATGCAATAAGCACGAGAAGCCCAACACCGGTAAGATATCCATATTGTTTCAACCTGTTTTGGTAGGCCAGCTTACTGGCTTCGATTTCGTCGTTGTGTTTTTGTTCCTGGTAAACCATTTCCTGTATGGCTTCAATGTTGCCGGCACCATATAATTTTTCTTTGGTATCGACCATTAAATTCTGATATTCAAATGCTTTCCGGAAATCATTTTTTAACACTATTGACCGACAAAAACTCAATTTTCATCAGTTTTATTTTTATATTATTAACTGTCAGTAGTTTACAGAGCACTTTTCTGTTTTTTAATAACCTACCCCCTGCTAAAAGAGGGATATTTGAACAGCTGTTGGGCTT
>CAJATL010000133.1 GCA_903944895.1 uncultured Bacteroidota bacterium | reverse complement strand
TGGACTACTTATTATCCGATGAATACCTATCGCTCGGCCTGTTCGGGTGCTGTTGCCGGAAATAGAATTTACATTTTGGGTGGTGGTGATTCCTACCGGTACACCAGCACAACCGAAGCCTATAACCCGTCAACAAACGAATGGATTTCGACATCAAACATCCCAACACCACGATCCTACTTTGGAGCGGTGGGCATAGGTGCTAAAATTTATGTGGTGGGCGGTAATTCTGGTGCAACACTCAATTCGTTGCTGGAATACGATCCAACCACGGTGCAGTATTACATCCATTGCGCCGAATAAAATATTGAACCTTTGGCTGATTTGACGCTATTTCATAAATTCGTTATAATTTGTTTCAGGCTTGCAGCCTGTGGCTTTTCCAGGTTTTAGAATTCCCGGGGCGATGCCTCATTGCCGTCAAGTTAAGCCCAAAATCCAAATATTTTCCATAGCCCAAACCTTCAGGTTTGGGATTATTGGAATCACCAACGCCACGATGGTAGGGCGTTTACGCCCTTATTGCCCTTAAAGCGATGCTTATCGGTTGAAGGTCGTAAACGACCAGACACAAAAGGCTCCCCGCCTCCTTTTACCCAGGGCTGAAGCCCTGGGCTATTGATTCTTTTCCAAACCAAACAATGATATTATTTTTTAACTTGACGGCTATGCCACCAACCCCCACCCTCATAAACAGCGTAACTGCTTGTCATTCCGATCCGCCAACCGGTGGAGAGGAATCTAATTTCAAATAATCTATAAAATTTAATTTTACCGGACACCACTGTTTTAAAATAATGATGAATGATTCAAAAATCAACGCTTGCTCACCGTGCCGCTGAGCGAAATGCTAATTATTTGTTAAATTCTAACCTTCAAGAAACGGATGCACTAAATTTGCCACCTCAAAGTAAAAACTGTAATGAAGATTTTAAAACAAACCGGTGTGATTTCCCTGCTGCTGCTGATGATTATCAGTAGCCTGGGCATATCGTTTTATCTTCACAATTGCAGTTGCAGCGGCGATACCACCATTGGTCTTGGGACGGAATCTTCTGATCACAATATGGGTTCCTGCTGTACCTCATGCACCGCTGGTTCTGAAAATAATCATCATGAACCTGCATTTACCAAAAAAGGCTGTTGCGAGAATCGTATTTATTTTTACCTCCTTCCGGTAGCTCCTGACCATGCAGTTAAATATTTGTCTTCGCTAACCGAAAAAATATTATTCAACAGCATTTTGGTGTTCATTGCCGACACTACTCCTGATGCTTTGGGCGAATCCTCTCCGCTGATCCATGATCCGCCTGCCCAACGATCAGGGAAGCTTCTCATCTATTTTATCCGCCAGATTAAAATTCCATTTTCGGCCTGTTAGGCTTATCCCGGTTTTTTTACCTCATTAATTTTTAAACCTGATTTAAATTTCATCAGTAAAAAAAGCTGTCCGGTAATTTGCTGTCAATTTTGTTAAAGCATTTATTGGATTTTGGAGATGAACATGGCAACCGGGACATCGAATCATTGAGAATGATCCAAAAAGGAGCCAAATAAAGAATCAATGGGGGCTAAAGCCCGGAATATCACGGGCATCAATTGCCCCGACCTTAAGGTCGGGGCAATTGGAATACAGTCACTTACCGGGCTTTAGCCCAAAAGTATCAGTTTTAAGACTGGTCTAATCATTCAAATTTCAAACCGTTAAAATGGAAATCATGAAAACAATAAAATATGTTTTGCTGGCCGTTGCAGTGCTGTTTTTAATTTCAGCCCGGCAGCTTAAGGCTCAGAATGTGGTAGGTTATGTTTATGAGGTAAATGGCCTCAACCAAAAAAACTTCCTGCCCGGAGCAAATATCTGGTGGCTGGGCACCACCACCGGAACGAGCAGTGATGCCAATGGCCGTTTTGTGCTATCAAAAACCGGAATTAAAACTACCCAAATGGTGGTGAGCCTGATGGGTTTTAAAACCGACACCGTTGAGCTGCGAAAAGAACTCACCAAAATCGAGATCGAACTTAAACCTTCGATGATACAACTAACCACTGTTGAGGTGAGCGGAAATGTAAAAACCAGTTACATTTCCAAACTCAGCCCAAGAAAGGTGCAGGTAATTACAACGGGTGAACTGCAGCGCGCAGCCTGCTGCAATCTTTCCGAAAGTTTCGAGACCAACGCTTCCATTGATGTGATGTACAGCGATGCCATCACCGGGGCAAAACAAATCCAGTTGCTTGGCCTTTCGGGAATTTACAGCCAGATACAAACCGAAAATATTCCTACTATCCGGGGTCTGGCTTCGGCTTACGGGCTAAGTTACATCCCCGGCCCATGGATGGAATCCATCCAGATTTCGAAAGGGACGGCCTCGGTAATCAACGGATACGAATCGATTACCGGGCAGATTAATGTGGAATATATTAAGCCTGATCACGCCGACAAACTCTATGTTAATCTTTTCGGGAACTCCAATGGCCGCATGGAAGCGAACATTTACAGTGGCTTTAAACTGAATCACCAGCTCAGTACTCTGCTGATGGTTCATGGCGATTATTTCGGGAATAAAATCAACAGGATAAATACCACCACCATCAACCAGGAAGGCGAAAAGGTTGTTCTCGACGAAAATTTTATGGATATTCCCAAAGTAGGCAACATCAACCTTTTTAACCGCTGGGATTATCACATCGAAGGAAAGTATGAAACGCGGTTCGGGATAAAATATATGGAAGAAAACAGGGACGGCGGAACGATGGATTTCGACAAGGAAACGTTTGTTCTTGATACTGCAAAAATCAACAACCAGGAATTGCCTTATGGTTTTAATCTGAAAACCCGGCGGACAGAGGCTTTCTGGAAGAACGGCATCATGTTTCCCGGCAAAGAATGGAAAAGCCTTGGCATAATTTTGTCGGGGGTGAACCATGATCAGGCAGGTTTTTTTGGTGTGAATAATTACCACGGCCACGAAAAGACCTTTTATGCCAACGTAATTTATCAATCAATCATCGGCAATACCAACCACAAGTTTTCGACGGGTTTGAGTTATCTGCTCGACGACTACCGCGAGGGATACGACCAGATACAGTTTACCTATATTTATCAGACTTTGCCGCCATCAGTTCCGGCAACCATGCACGACATCCTCACGCTGTCGCCAACCACCAACCTGACGCCGGTAAACTACAATTTCGACAGGCGCGAATCGGTGCCGGGTGCGTTTTTCGAATACACCTACACCTACCTCGACAAACTGACCTTTATCGCAGGCATCCGCGCCGATCATCACAACAAATCCGGCTTCTTTGTTACGCCACGTGCCAACCTGAGGTACCAGATCAGCGAGTCGGCTGTGGTGCGGCTTACCGCAGGTTTGGGCTATCGCACCGCAAATATTATTTCCGAAAATCTGTCACTCCTCGCCAGCCAGAAGATTCTGGAAATAAAAGAACCGCTCCGGCAGGAAAAAGCCGCCAATTATGGGATAAGTTTTATGAAAGAAATCAGGCTTTTCAGCCGTCCGGCAGAGATTGACCTTGATTTTTACAGGACCGATTTTATCAACCAGGTAATTGTTGATGCCGACACCGATCCTACGAAGGCCTATTTTTATAACCTGCAGGAAGGCGGAAAATCATACTCCAACAGTGTGCAGGCGCAACTGACCTTCGAACCGGTTAACAGGCTTTCGGTGTTGATGGCTTTCAGGATTAATGATGTAAAGCAAACCATCGACGATACACTGCGCCAGAAATTACTTACCAATAAATACAAAGGACTGGTTACGGTTTCGTATGCCACGCGTTTTGATATCTGGCAATTTGATCTAACAGCCCAGTTTAACGGTCCGGCACGCATTTCACCACAATACCTGATGCCCGAAATTGTGCGGCGCGATTATCAGAATACGCCGGCTTATGTGGTTCTGCTTGCGCAGATCACCAGGAAGTTCAAAAACAATTTCGAAGTTTATTTCGGTGGCGAAAACCTGACCGGCTTTTTACAAAAAGACCCGATTACCGAGCCTTTCATCCCGTATCACACCCATTTTGATACGATGATGGTGTGGGGGCCGATTACAGGCGCGACTGTTTATGGGGGGATAAGGTATAATTTATAATTCACACCCCAACCCCTGGCCGTCAGGTTAAGAAATAATAACAATGTTCGGAATGGAAAATAATCCATAGCCCAGGGCTTCAGCCCTGGGTTAAATGAGGCGGGAAGACTTTTATGCCAGGTCGTTTACGACCTTCAACCGACAGGAAACACCCGATGGATTAAGGGCATAAATGCCCTGGCATCTTTGTGTTGGCGATTCCAACGATCCCAATCCGCCATTTGGCGGATTGGGCTATGGAAAACTTGAACATCCCTGGTTTAACCTGAAAACAAAGGAACCAGAGATAAATCTTTTTTACATTAATTATTTAACTTAAATTTTTAACAACATGCAAAAGAAAAATCAATTTTTAGGATTAATGATGGCAGCCTTCCTGCTTATTTCGACGGCAGGGACGGCACTTTCACAGGAACAAAAGAAAGAAGAGACCATCACGATCAAAACATCTGCCGTGTGCGGGATGTGTAAGGAACGGATCGAAAAGGACATGAAGTTCGAAAAAGGTGTGACCGCCGTTGAGTTGGATCTGAAAACCAAACTCCTGACGGTAACCTACAAACCTTCAAAAACCAATCCGGATAAGCTGCGCGAAGCGGTTACAAAAATCGGTTACGATGCCGACGACAAACCCGCCGATGCAAAGGCTTACGAAAAGTTGCCGGCTTGCTGCAAAAAGGACAGCGCTCCACATTGAGTGGCAATCCGTAAAATGCAAAAAACCCTGCAATCTTAAAAAACTGCAGGGTTTTTTGTGCCCCGGAAAATCAGGAGCAAACGGCTTAACGCTTAGTTAAACGTGAAAAACTTTCCCTTTTCGGTCTGGCAGAAAGCGCATTTTTCGTCAGTGTTGGCGGCGTCGTAAGTATTACCACAAACCGGGCAAACGGCATAGCTCACCGGCAGTTCGGCCTGGGTACCGGCATTTAAAGCATTCAACGCTTTCGTATAGAAATCGTTGTGCTTCTTTTCGGTGTCGTTGGCCCAGTTAAACGATTGTTCGGCTTTTTTAACTTTCTCGGCTTTTGCATCGGCAAGAAACTGCGGATACATGGTGGCTACTTCATACGATTCGCCGGCGATGGCTGCCTGAAGGTTTTCGGCAGTGGTTTTGATTTCAAATTCGTTGTAAACAACTTCCGCAGTTCCGCCCAGTTGTTCCAATACTTTTTTATGGTTGGCGGCATGGATTGCTTCGGCTTTTGAGGCGGCATCAAAAAGTGCGGCTACTGTAACAAAACCCTCCTCTTTTGCTTTGGCAGCAAAGGCTTCATACTTTTTGCTTGCGTTCGATTCGCCATTAATACCGTCGTGGAGGTTTTTAATGGTGTTGATTGGTTTTGGCTGACTACAGCCCATAAAAGCTATCATGCAGGTAATAGCTAATCCTAAAATTAATTGTGCTTTTCTCATTTTATTTGAATTTTATTTATTAAAGTGGCATCATATATTCATAAACCAGCGTCCCGCCAAAGAAACCCGTAACACTCACCGCAATAGCAGCAAGCCCGTACAGGCCGAAGGCAGCCCATTTTAAGGTGTTGTCGTTGCTTTTTTTGACCTCCAGATAAACGCGGATTAGCGAAGTAACAACCAGCAGACTTAACGTTATCCAGGCAAATAATTCGTGTGTTTCCTGAATTTCACCGGCTGATCCGGCCATTTCATCGGTAAACAGAACTCCCGAAAGCACGGCGGCTATGGCGGCAAGCGTGCCGGTTAACAGCAGGTAGAACCCGGCTCTTGATAAACACACCTCTTTTTTAAGGATTAAAGCTGCGAACTCGGCAACAAATCCAACAACTGCTAAAGCTATCGGAAAGTGAACCAACATTGGGTGAAGATGATTGAGTGACATCATAATGTTTTATTTTTTTGTAAAAGTACCAAATTCCGCCAATAAGCAATGATTCCGGAGAATTATTTTTTTTGTTTTTTTATGAGAAATCCGGATTTCCCGTGAGTGAATGATGAAAAGCAGGCCAACAGAATGATGGCGGATGACCCGATTTTGATAGCGGGCATCCTAAAATCTCGAAATGGCTAAACACTGTTTTGATGGAAAATGGACGCTGATAATTTTGAATTGTGCAGTTTTGGCCCTGGAATTATCCCGGCGGAAAATGGAATATGCTGAGGTAACAAAAAACCGGAAAAACGAGATCGAAAGTTTCCGGTTATTTATCATTTTGTCCTTTGTTTATCGGTTGTTTTCTATCCAAAACCAGTTGTCGCTTCACTTAAATTTGTTGGCTGGTTGAAGATGATTTTGATGGTTAAAACCGATCTTCTCCCAACCTCAAATGTGCAATTGTCCGATTTTTCTGAACCGAAATATATTATCCATACCGGATATGAATTGCATTAATTTTTTTACAATCCTTGCTATTGTTGGATTTCCTGCATAGCTTCGCTGCCTGTAAAATTCAAAAAATACTTAAATGATGTCAGTTCAAAAAATTGGGCAACACAACGAATTCCTTAAAGGGATAAGTTTTGGATTTGGTGAAACGATGGAAAAGCCTATGGTAGAGGAAGGTTTACCGAAAGTAGTTTCCAGGAAAATTTTGAGCCGCAGTTTTGATTCTCATCTTTCTGAAGCAAAAACCAACAATCGTTTTATACAAGCTTTTCTGCACACCAACATAAATACCATCACAATTTGCTTTCAGCCCTCCATGAATGGAATGGGCAAGTTACAAAGCTAGATAGCACCAATTTTAGACAAACACAGAAATGAAATTAATTAACAACATAATAAACGAACTTATTGACACTGATAAATCAATAAGTTCTTCGCTTTTAAAAACCAAGGTTCTTGCTAGCCGACTTCAGAATAAAGTTTTATTAAATTGGGTTACTAACGAACTAAAAGGCTACGACAGATCAAGTGAATTGCCTGCTTACAGAAGATATAAAGGAAACCTAACTGGAACCTACATTAATGGGAATATGCAATATAATGACCAACCAGTTCCTACAATAGGGCTAAAAAGAGAATTCGAAGACATATTACATTCAATGGACTTCAATCAAAGTATATCAAGTCTTGAAATTCTTAAAGAAGAAAATAAATCAGGAAAATTAGAACATACATTTCCCGCAGAGGTAACAGGGCTTATTGAACAGAATTGGAGAAAAATGGGTAATCCATATTTACAGTTGATTAATTGCAAAAAATCTATTTCAGTTAATGCAGTTGTAGAGATTCTCGCCTTTGTTAGAAATAATCTACTAGATTTTATGCTAAAAATAGACTCTGAATTTGGTAGCATAACAGAATTAGAAGAATTAATAACTAAAAAAGAAGAAATTGCAACTATTATGAATCAAACAATAATCAATAATTCCGGTGATGGAAATGTTGTAAATACAGGAGATAAAACAAAAATATCTTCCACTATAAATATTCGCAAAGGGTGTAAAGAAGAATTAGCAAAACATTTGCATGACATAGGCCTTAGCAAAAACGACACTTCTGAGATCATTGAAATAATTGATACAGAAAAACCAAATTATGAGAACAATATCTTTGGACAAAAAGTTAATTCATGGACACAAAAAATGCTTGGTAAAGCACTTGATGGCTCTTGGAATATTGGGATTGGGGCTGCTGGAAATTTAATATCAGAAGCTATAAAGACATATTATGGAATGTAGAAAAACTGATACTAATAGCACATTTGAAATAGGATGGCTTCCGTACTTCACTGACATTTTTCAGGTTTCAGAAAGCGTAGTGCCTCGAATAAACAATTGATCTGAAAAGCCCTCCATTGTCAATCTGCAAAACGTTAACAGTGATATTAGAAAAGATATCGCAGCAAAAGTTAGAAAAAAATGAAAAGAAGAACCAAACTGTCAGTAAAATCAATTGAGGGACAACTCCATCAGAAAGCTGACCCAAAGTTGAAGCACATTTGTTTTTACCCAGCCACACACTCGCAATAAGAATTATAAAAATGAAACGACAGTATAAAGCAAGCTATCTTGACAAGAATGTATTTGACTGCATTACCGATTTACGAAAAGGGAATGAATACAAGTATAAAGTACTTGGCTTGCTTGAATCAGTTTCGGCCTTTGACACATTAACTGATATTGACTTTGACAATCCAACTTCAATTCCTTCGCTATTAGCAGTAGCAAACAACATTATCACAAGAGGCAACCCGACAATTTGCAGCAAAGACATTTCTGCGAAACTCAAATCATTTTCAACAGGACTTTCATCGTCAGATTTTTATTCTGCTTTGCACTTGGTTGACACAAGACACAATTCTGCCGAGTTATACAATGATGATTTAGAAAGTAATTTTGAAAGAGCATTTCTCAACAACTACATTCCAGAGAACAAAAAATTTCTAACTCAATTCTTTCAACATCAAAGGGAAAAAAGAACGCTGACAAATAATGGAGTCGATGCAGGTAGAGTTGATTTTTCATTTGAAGCACCGTACTTTAAGGAAGTAAAAAAGAAAACCGTTTATCAGAAAGAAAAAGAATTAAAAGAACGAAGTGTTGTAATAATTGAAGTTGACGGTAAACGATACCACAACACTTTAATTGACGACATCAGAGATTATGAAACTGCAAAGTTTGGACACACGACAAAGAGAATAACGGAAGACAACACCAAAAAGGACACAGCAAACCTTATTGAAGCTTTATCACAAACGGACTACTTCAAAATAGTTGACAGTTTGCTTCAAAAAGATTTTAACGAAATAAAGAAACTTCAAACTTATGTTTTAGCACCAGTAGCAATTGCAAGGTTGCAGAAAGTAATCAATCAATTCGTGATTGTAAAAAGCGAGGAACTAACCATAGCTAACAAAACAAAAATTCGAATTGCTATTCTTGAAAGGGATATTCCTTGCGGACAAATTGCAGTTGAAGATTTAAATTTACTTTACGAAAACTTGATTGGACTTGAAAACAAACAAACTTCAATTCCACGAATTGAAGCAACAATATTTGCTGACGCAAATTTTTTCAATCAAGAATTGCAACCGTCAGGTTGCAATCTTAATAGCCAAAATATTGTTGCTGCTGAATATGATTTAGTAATTGATGTTTCTACGCTTTGGCGAACAGGGATTTTCCAAGCAGATAATGACTTTCAAGGTTTGCCCAACTCAGTTATCATTCGCAGTTCACATTTTACAGAACACGACTACCGAAATGAAATCTATTGTTCAAGTAAAGTTGATTATAGAGATTTAACTACTGAAATCGGAAACGAACAGCACATAATAATTCCAGAAGCCCTACCCCGCATTGAATATTTTTTGAAAAACATTTTTCAAAAGGAGAAGTTCAGAAAAGGACAACTTCCAATTTTGAACAGGGCATTAAAGAATGAAACTGTCATTGGTTTATTGCCAACAGGAGGTGGTAAATCTTTGACTTATCAGTTAGCTGCTTTGTTGCAACCTGGAATTACAATCATCATCGACCCTATTCGTTCGCTAATGGTTGACCAATATGAAGGGTTGTTAAACATTGGAATTGACAAATGTGATTTTATCAATTCTATCTTGACAAGAGAAGAAAAAGTTTTTGTTCAAGATAAAATTTTGCCGTTAGGCAAAACTCAATTCCTTTTTTGTTCTCCTGAAAGATTGGTAATACAAGAATTCAGAGAGGCACTTGAAAAAACAAATGACAAAGGTTTTTTCTTTTCCTATTGTGTAATTGATGAAGCACATTGCGTTTCCGAGTGGGGACACGATTTCAGAACACCCTATTTAAATTTAGGGGAAAACGCAATTGCGTTTTGCAAAACATTTGATGAAAACCAAATTCCTATTTTCGGATTGACAGCAACCGCTTCCTTTGATGTTTTGGCGGACATTGAAAGAGAATTGAAGATTAGTCGTAATGACGGAAAAGCCGTCATTCGCTATGAGAACACTGTTCGTGACGAAATAAACTATCAGATACTTCCGATAATATTTGTTGCTGAAAACGGTCTGCAAGTCAACAAACAAACGGTTGGTGAAAAGAAATTGGAGCAAACACAAACGATTATAACGCACATAAACGATGCAGATAAATTTCTTTTAAAATACAACAGTCCAAATGTGTATTCGGGAATTTTACAAAAGACATACAGTGATTATTTGCCAAATGCGGAACAATCTACAATTACTGAAACAGAATTTATTAAAAGTAATACGGAAAGAATAATTTTAAGTTCGGAAAGCGATTTGCCTTTTCAGAAAAGCGACAATGAAAAATTCAATTATGGCGTAATTGTCTTTTGCCCCCACAAGACAAGTGAATTGGGAGTAGAAACTTATGTTCAGCATTTACAATCAGCAAAAGATAAAATAGTCTTCTTCAAAGGAAGCGGAAACTCACTTGACAAGGACGAACAAGACAAACTATCATTTGAGAACCTGAAATTGTTCAAAGAAGATGAAGCATCAGTAATGGTGGCCACAAAAGCATTTGGAATGGGAATAGACAAACCAAATGTTCGCATTACTATTCACAGCAACATATCTTCTTCAATAGAATCTTTTGTTCAGGAAAGCGGAAGAGCAGGGCGAGACGGAAAAACTTCTTTGTCAATCGTTCTTTACAACAATCAAATTGGAAGAGACCGACAAGTTTTGGATAACTTTTACAAAACATCTTTCAAAGGAGCAGATAAAGAACGAAGTGTAATTTGGGAATTGAGAAACAAAATATTTTTCCCAAACACTTCAAACATACGTTTGCTCAATGATAAACTGAATGAAGCATTTGACGATGAATTGAATTTGACATTGGGAGGTATAACTAAAGGTAAAGACGGAAAACCAGATAAAGATTGGACACATATTATTTTTATTAAAAACAGTCAAGAAGTTAATATCGGTTGGATTGACATTCAAAATAAAACGACTGCAAATTTTACAATCACAGAAGTAGCTAGTGAGTATCTTGAAATTGTGAATTCCTTCATTCCTAATTTTCAAAACCTAACCAAAGAGGAAACAAGAACTTTCTTAAATACAAAAGCAGCCGATATCGAAGCACATAAAGGCCTTGAACAATTATTAAATGATGTTGACTTTGATTTCTCCTTACCAGTTACAATTCCGTTTAAGAATATGTTTTTCTGCAAGGGCGAACAAGGTGGGATTGGCATAACAGATGAGTTTGCATTTGAAAAACACTATGAATATTTCAAACAAAGCCGTCGCATACAATGGCTATTGACCTACAATAGAATTACAGAACCCAATTTGAAAAGTAAATTCAAAGACGCAATTAAATGGGATAACAGCTTTGAGGATTTTGTAAACGGTTTGCCATTGACGAATGAAGAAGATAAAACCCTTTTACTTGAAACATTGATGTTGAAGGTTAGATATTACATACCAAGAAATAAAGACGACACAGCCAAAGCCATTTACCGACTTACAAGCATTAACATCATTGACACTTACACAATAGAATATCAGTAACAGGTATACAAAGTCAAGTTAAGCAGAAAAGCAGACAAACAGTATTTTGACAACTATCAATCATTGGTTGAAAGATATACTTCAAAAGAAGAGGCACGTAAACTAAGAGAGGAATGTTCAAACGATTTTAATGAAAGCGATAGCGCAACAGTAATAAGCAAGTGTTTGGAGCATCTGACAAATTTCATTTACGAGAAAATTGCGGACAAACGAAAACGGGCAATTGATGATATGGTAGAATTGTGTGAAGAAACAATTTTAGTTTCAGACCCAATTGAGCAATCAAAAAAAATCAAGGAGAACATCTACTATTATTTCAATGCCAAGTATTCAAGGGAAGGAAATGTAGCACAAACGGAAACAGGAGAAACAGTTGATGCTGATTTGAAAAAAGATTTTGATTATGATTTACCGATTGATGAAACCATTTGGAAATACATTGAAAAAATTATTGACTTTGATGATAACGGTGCAATCATAAATAACATTAAACATTTACGGGGAGCAACAATGCGAATGTTGAGAGGAACCAGTGGTTCACCCCAGTTCAATATTTTGAAGGCATATTCTCTTTACATTCTTTCGCCTAGCTCACCAAAATTGCTTAAAGAAGCTATCGAAGAATTGAAAATTGGAATCCAAAAATGGTATGAACTTGAACCAGATAAGTTTAACTTTGAAATCTTTTTCATCAAATTCAAAAGTAATATCAAAAGACACTTAGGAGAGATACCTGATGAAATGTTTGGTGATGTTGAAGATGATTATTACACAACAAAGTACCTTACTTTATTTAAAAAGTTCAATTATAAATTTTTAAAAAATTATAGCAATGCCGTCACAACCAGTAATTGAGAGATTAAAAGAACTTCAAACCGAATTAGAAAAAGTTTCCTCAGCTGTCAAACATATTGACGAAGCAGCAAAAGTCGCCGAGACTGCATCGGATATTTTGAAAAAAATTCCCGATCTTTTAAATGATTTAAAGGCACTTGAAGAAAAATTTCGTCATGAATTAATCAAAGTACATAAAGACAAAGTTGTAGCTTTAGAAAAGTTATTGCAGGTTTTATTGTCAGAATTGGAAGTAAAATCAAATCAACTGACCCTCCTAATTGATGAAACTAAAAAATTGGGAAAGTCAATTTCAGACTATTACTCTGAAATCAAGAAAATCAATTTCCCTGAAAGGTTAGACAAAATTGATAATCAAATTTCTTCAATCAACATTGGAGTTGGAAATCTTCAAACGGCAATTCAAGAAACTCAAAGAAGAATTGAGACAGGTTTTGAAGCCACAATTCAAAATATTAAAAAAGAGTTTGAATTCGCAAATGAAAATATTCTTCAGACGCGAATAAATATTATTTATGAGCTAACTACTCATATAAATACAAAATCAAACGAGTTTGAACAGCACTTGGTAATTCAAGATGAAAAAATAAAATTCGTATCAGATCAAAATGAAAAATTAAAAAAGGAAGTAAAGGCGAATAGAATTATTCAGATAATTGGGTTCGCAGTAATAATAATCATTCTCATTTATGTTGTAGTTACGAGGCATTAACACCAAGACATTATAAAAACTCAAGAAAATGACAGCTCAAGCAAGAGATATTTTAATTTATAACAAAGAAGAGCTATACATGGCGGCTGAACCTTTGGAGGACTACCTAAAGAAAACAAAATTGCCTCATAAATTAGTTGCACCGCACACTGCTTGTTGGAAAGGATATACTTCCAAATGGGCTATTGACAACAAAAAACTTTTTCTAATAGAATGGCAAGGTTATATTCTTGATTACCAAAATGTAGGAATGGAATATTTATTCCCTGACGAAGAAATTGTTTTTGCCAAATGGTTTACAGGAAAAATAAGGATAGGAATGGGTGACATGGTTAGATATGTTCATGGTGGCTACGCATCAGTTCATGAGGGTGATATGTTTTTAATATTTGAGAATGGTGAGTTAGTTAATGAGTATATTAAATGGCTTACCCAAGAAGAAATTGAAAAAATAGAAAAAGAAGAATATGACCTTCCATTTTAAAACCAACGCATTTGCAAGCACATTTTATTTTTCTTCAACGCACAAGGCAACCGCAGCAAAAAATAAATAGAACTTGAAAGCCAACGCACCGAAGAAATTGTTTTAAAAGTCAGGCTGCCGGCGGGTGGCGAGGAAGCTTGAAATTGGTGATTTTTCAAAATGCTGTTCGTTTTACTTCGTGGGATAAAAAAATTACATTCCAAAAACAGTTTCTTTATAATGAAACATTTTACCTACTTTTGTGCTATCAGAAATCAAATGAATGGACAAGCTTTTTGATATTGTTTTTTTGGACGAGGCTTTTGAGTTTCTCAGCAAGCTGGAAAAGAAGCACTACGAAAAAATACTTTTTAATATTCGTAAGGCTCAGACACGGCATGATCCTGAACTATTCAAAAAACTGAACGACGAAACCTGGGAATTCAGAACGCTTTATCAAGGTCTGCAATACAGACTGCTTGCATTCTGGGACAAAACAAATTCCGGTAATACCCTTGTAATTTCAACACATGGAATCGTCAAGAAGACCAGAAAGCGAAATCCAAAAAGCTAAGCAAGTCCGCTCACGATATTTTGAAGACAAAGAAAATACTAATACGACAACGAAATGAAAACACATACATTAGACGAAGTTCAGGACAAACTTATCGGTAAAACGGGCACGCCAAACCGGGACAGATTTGAGTATGAATTACAAATGGACTTAATCGGTCAAGCCATCAAGCAAACTCGGCAGGAGCGGAAATTAACCCAGGAAGAACTTGGGAAACTGATTGGCGTGCAAAAAGCTCAGATTTCGAGAATTGAAAATAATGCCAGTAATGTTACAATAGAAACGCTGATGCGGGTATTTAATGCTTTGCAGGCGAAAGTGATGTTACAGGTCGAACTGCCACATTTTAAAATCAGTCTTGGCCAATAAAAAGCAGGCTTTCATCTGATCCGTCTGTCACGCTCCCAGCACGAATGCCCGTATGAACAAAATCCCGTTCCATCTTCAGTTACGGAAATAGACTGCGTTTTTTACCGATTTATAATTGTTGCACATTGGACGACACAAAGAGTTCGTTGTTTCCCGAAAACCGGCAGGGAAGTTTGTTTTTGTGATTTCATCCGGTTGGTTGGGCTGTTACAAAAACCAGGTTACGGGTGGCGAGGAAGCCGGAAATTGGTGATTTTTCATTCCGGCAAACTTTTTGGGGTATCAAATAACAAAAACTTTCACTGTTGACCGGTTAAAAAACATTTCGTCCCTACGGTACTTTAAACTTTTTCGTATCCTACTTTCTACAAACATTTTACCCGCCAGCGTTCGACTGATCCGCCAGCCGGCGGACGAAGTCTGGCGGATAGTCCCGTCAGGGACTAAATGTTGGTAGAAAGAAAGTTGACCCCCTTCAGTTACAAAGTCCGCCAACTGGCGAACGTAATAATAACAAGGCATTAAGCAAATTCATGATATTTTTGTCGGTCAGAAGTGAAAAACTTTAAATGAAATAGTGATTAAATTACAATTATAAAAATGAAGGTAAAAGAACTGTTGATATTTGGGATGAAAAAAATTCTTTCGCACTTTGACCTTGGTATTGTTAAAATTAAGAATAATAACAGAACAAAGAGAGCCAAATGGATTAAAGAGTTTTTGTTGAAACAATCAGTAGAAAATCTGCAAAATATCTTGTTAGCTGAAGACGTATCCAGATCTCAACTTAAACAAGATCTTTTTGTCCTCTCCGAATTAAATTTTAAGAAAAATGGTTTCTTTGTTGAATTTGGAGCCTCAAATGGTATTGATTTAAGTAATACCTATCTTTTAGAAACAGAATTTGGTTGGAATGGAATTCTGTCGGAACCAGCAAAAAGATTTCATAAAATGCTGAAGGAAAAAAGGAAATGTTCAATCGAAACAAATGGTGTATGGAGTCAATCCGATAAAACACTGGATTTTTTTGAAGCCCGGGACCCTTTTTTTTCCACACTGAGCGATTTTGTAAGTAGTGATTCCCATAAAAGGGTAAAAAGGAAAGTATATAAAGTTGGTACAATTTCGTTACGGGATATGTTAAGAAAACACAATGCCCCTAAAAATATTGATTATCTTTCGATTGATACAGAAGGGAGTGAGTTTGAAATCCTACAAAGTTTCGATTTTGACGAATATGCCATTAGAATTATTACCGTAGAGCATAATCACACCGAAATGCGTGAAAGAATTTTTGATTTACTGTCAAAGCATAATTATGTCCGAAAATATGCCGGGATATCAAAATATGATGATTGGTATGTAAAAAACGACGGATAATATTTTGTAAATTAAATTAAAGTGGCCGGTATTGCTTTCGCCGGAGCATATTTATTTTCTGCCATGTCCTGTCGACAGGCAATGAGCAGCAATTATCAACATCAATTACAATATACTGTCGAACGAAATCCCATTTGTAGTTTTGGTTATGGAAATTGAATAAGGTTTTACTACTTTATAATTGTCGAAAGTTGCCCGATTCCAAAAGTTCGTTGATTCCCTAAAACCGGCAGTGAAGGCGGTTTTTGGCATTTCAGCCGTTTGGTTGGGCTTCAAATACTTTCTGTAGCCGATCAAACACCATTTATTGCCTTCAGAATGCCAACTGAAGCCTTTCAAACACCAGCTGTAATCGTTCAAACACCAGCTGTAATCGTTCAAACACCAACTGTAATCGTTCAAACACCAACTGTAGCCGTTCAAACACCAACTGTAGCCGTTCAAACACCAACTGTAGCCGTTCAAACACCAACTTAAGCCTTTCGATCGGCACAACCCATCATGAAACGGCGGTTGTACGAAATCCCGGAAGGATCTTTGGTTATGGGAATTGAATAAGGCTTTTTCTGAATTAAGCGGTGTGCGTGTTGACCGATACTTTAGCTTTGATACCGAATTACTGATTTGTAAGCTGAAAAATAGCAAATAATTTTTTTTATTTAAATAATTGTTTCTATTTTTGGAAACGTTTTAATGCTTAATCTGTTTGGTAAATGGAATTTGATAAACCTATAAAAGTAATTTTTCTACCGCAGGCTGAAGCCTTCATTGATAAGTTGGACAAGAAGTCGAAACAAAAGCTATTTACAGCGATAAGAAAAGTAAGGGAAAGACTAATTGGTCAGTGGTTTATCAAATTGCACGGAAGCGATGGCATTAATGAGTTTTGGTTTGACGAAAGCAATTAGTTTTACAGGCTTTTTGCTTTCTGGGACACGGTAGAAAAATCAGAAACGTTGATTGTCGGTACCCATGGAATTGAAAAAAAAACAAATAGAACTCCACCCGCCGAAATAAACAAAGCCGAAAGATTGAAAAGAGAATATTTTGAAGAAAAACAGCAGGATAAAAACGAATAATTATGGCAACAAAAAAAGGGTCAAGTTAATTTTATGGGGAGAAGGGTATCTTTGCGGAAAAAAAGGCATGATGGAAATAGAGCTTGTTAGGTATTTTTTACCTGAAGAACTGTTAGAAAATTTTGATGTTGTTTTGGTACAAGAGTTAGGGGAGTTAGCTACAAAAAAGGTGATACTTGAGATCCATATGGAAGAAAAGAAAAATCTTCCAGTAGGATATTCAACAGTGGATTATGAGTCAAAAGGCTTTTCATCCTTTTCGAGAATCCAGGATTTTCCAGTAAGGGGCAAAGCGGTCTATTTAGTAATACGCAGGCGTAGATGGCGCCATAAAGAGACAAAGGAAGAAATCACAAATGATTATTCGTTTATAGCCGAGGGTTCAAAATTGACAAAAGAACTCTCGGATTTTTTAAAAGGTACAGGTAGAGACCCGGGAAGATACGATAAGTAATATAGCCAGTTTTTATAACGTAAAGCCGGATAAGCTCAGGCGACATTACAAGAAACACAGTAGCGGTTTCAATGAATGGGAACAAAAGTCACATGCAGAGGATTACCTGCTGTTTCCCGGGAATATGGGAGAATACCTGAGCATTGATGAAGTATCCTTATCGCAAGGAGAACTCTACACTTTTGTAACCAATAAAAATGGCAGAGGTAAAAAAGGAACTCTGGTAGCCTCTATCAAAGGAACCTTGTCTAAAGACATTGTAAATGTGCTTGAAAAATTACCGATAGAAAAAAGAATGGCAGTTAAAGAAGTAACCCTTGATATGGCCAAAAATATGGAGTCTGCTGTTAAAAACTGTTTCACTTGTGCCGATTTAGTAACCGACAGATTCCATGTGGTAAAGCTGGCCATAGAGGCTTTGCAGCATATCAGAATCAAACTCCGATGGCAGGAACTGGACGAAGAAAATGCTGCTATCGGTGACGCTAAAAAACAAGGAAAAAAATACGTCCCCAAAGTTCTTGAAAACGGAGATAGCCCAAAACAGCTATTGGCACGATCGAGATATATCCTCACAATAAAAACAATAGATTGGACACCGAATCAAAAACTAAGAGCGAAAATATTATTCAGAGAATATCCTCTCCTTAAACAGGCTTATCAGCACACCATGGAGTTTCGGAGTATTTATGAATATAACACCCGTATTGGTGCCCAGGAAAAATTCATCAATTGGATAAACAAATCAATGGAACAAAACATAAAAGAATTTTACACCGTGGCAAACTCAGTTCAAAACAACCTAACAAATATCCTTAACTTTTTCAACCACAGAAACACTAATGCAAATGCTGAATCTTTTAACTCTAAAATCAAACTCTTCAGAGCTAATTTGAGAGGCGTTACTGATACCCCTTTTTTCCTCTTTAGATTAAACAAACTTTTCGCTTAATCCCCACAAAATTAACGTGAGCC
>CAJATL010000132.1 GCA_903944895.1 uncultured Bacteroidota bacterium | reverse complement strand
CCGTATAATCCATTCATTATTGTTAATAAGGAACGGGGAAAGGAAGTACATTTGCCAGGTTATGCACCTACTTCATTGGTAAACCCTGTTTATTTTGGCACCGAAGACGACGATTCAAATCCCGCTCTTGGCAAATATTACAAATCAGCATCAAATCTCCCCTGGGGCATGCACTTACCGGTTTTATTTGATTACCCGATCGAAAAATCAGCTATTATTAAAGGCCACCTGGTTTTTGATACCTGGGTGATGAGCGGCGGATACAGCTACATGAACTGGTACGAAAATAAACCAGGCTTCCGGGAAGTCAGTTTTCTTTATCAACGTTAATTCAGCTCGTTAATTAAAAATTATGAAAGCAAAATCGGTTTATTATTTTTTTATCAGTCTGGTGGCTACGCTGTTTTTTGTGACTTCTTCCTGTAATAAGGAAGATAAACCTGAAGAAAATGTTACAAATATGGATGAACTTGTTGCTCCCGAAGGTTTCAACTTTGAAATGTTGAGCGATGTTAACATACAGGTTTTTGCAAAGGATAACCAGGATGGGCCTATTAAAGGAGCCAGGATCAATATTTACTCGGGCAATCCTTTGGAGGATGGTGTGCTTTTACTGAGTGGAATGACCGATGAAAGTGGATCATTCGAAACGGAGTATCCATTATCAAATAATATTACCGAGCTATACGTAACAACCGGGTACATTGGTTTACCCTCCGAAACACTGGTTACAGTCGAAAATGGGGGAATAAATGCTGTGCTTGGCGGAAAAATAACTCAACCGGCCTTTAAAGATTTCCCTGGGTTTAAATCACTGGATATTGCCGGCTACGATTATCTCTGTGCATTTAATTCGCTTGGTGTTCCGGCATGTTTAAATCCGCCTGACGATGTAATTACAAATGGCCTTTTGGCAGATATCAATGCAGCCCTTCCCGAAAATGCACCTGTCCCGCAATATCATCCGGAGTACCTGGCTACAGGCAATGAAACCGACATCATTCTTAACGAAGACGCCGATGTATGGATGACCTTTGTGCATGAAGGTGCCGGATACAAAAACGCTATCGGATTTTACACCTACAATATTAATAATCCTCCAACTTCGGTAGCACAAATTGGTACAATTACGATTGCTTTTCCGAATCTTTCTTACCTGAACAGTGGTGGCGGATTAACAGCCGGCAACAAAGTTTATCTGGGGCAATTCGCCGCAGGAACCGGAATTGGTTGGGTTTTGTTTCAAAACGGCTACACCCTTGGATTGAACGGTGCACCAGGGACTGTAAATACGGGTATTATTAAATTATATTCCGATCCGGCTTTTAATCCCGAAACACTTCCTGCTAACAAACAGCACAATGTAATTTTGTACGATGCCGAACGACAATTGTATGTAACAGGATTTGAAGATCTTAACCGAAATTCCGGGGCTGCTTCAGCCAACGATTTTAACGACGCTGTTTATTATCTGACTTCAAATCCTGTAACAGCCATTCAAAGTGCTGCAATGCCTTTGGTCGATCCTACGGTTATTGACACCGATGATGATGGTGTGTATGATATGATCGACGATTATCCGACTGATCCGGCAAGGGCTTTTAATAATTATTATCCTGGCGAAAATCAAAAAGGGAGTTTCGCTTTTGAAGATTTATGGCCAGGCAAAGGTGATTATGATTTTAATGATTTGGTCCTGGATTATAATATTAACCAGGTCACCAATGCAACCAATAAAGTTGTTGATATAGTTTCAAATTATACCATTCGCGCCATCGGAGCTGGTTTTAAAAATGGTTTTGGCTACCAGCTGAATCTCCCGCCTTCGGCAGTTGCAAGCGTAACAGGTTCAAGCCTCGAAGAAAGTATTATCTCACTGTCTGGTAATGGTACCGAAGCAGGGCAAACAAAAGCCACAATTATCGTCTTTGACAATACCTATAATTTATTTCCAACCATTGCATCGGGTTTTGTAAATACCAAAACTGATATGCCTTATGTAACGCCTCCAACCGTCACTGTTACAGTAAATCTGGCAACACCGCAAACACTCGCTGCAGTTGGGTTACCCCCCTATAATCCATTCATTATTGTTAATAAGGAACGGGGAAAGGAAGTACATTTGCCAGGTTATGCACCTACTTCATTGGTAAATCCTGTTTATTTTGGCACCGAAGATGACGATTCAAATCCCGCTCTTGGCAAATATTATAAATCTGCAACAAATCTTCCATGGGGAATGCACTTACCAGTTTTATTTGATTACCCACTCGAAAAATCAGCCATTATTAAAGGTCACCTGGTTTTTGATACCTGGGTGATGAGCGGCGGATACAGCTATATGAACTGGTACGAAGACAAGCCCGGATTCAGGGAAGTTAGTTTCCTTTATCAACATTAATAAGTCATGTAAAACATATTAAAAATGAGCAACCAGCCATCTCTGTTTAGTCTTTCACTTTCAATCGGACAGTCGTTTGATTTGAAAATAAATTGCACGAATTTCCTTAATGAGCTTAGGGTGGTTAAAGATTTGGATTTCGCTTCGGTGTGGATTAAGAACAAGCTTTTGAACACTGATTTACCCTCATCTCAGGTTACGTTGGTTTGTCATGTTCCCGAATCAAAAACGATAAAAAAAGATACAGCTTTTGAGGAAGTCGTTTTTCAGAATTTTCAGAATAATCAGTTTTTAACAACCCCGGCAAAGGAGGTTGATTATAGTGATCTGTTTCCTGCTGGTTCTATCGGAAATTCCTCATCAATGGTGATTCCCCTTGGTGAGATTGGCTATCTTCAAATGCTTGTTTCAAACGGGAAAACCAACATCTTCGGAAAGAAGACAGCTTTTATTAAACCCGACGAACTTTCTGATTTTCTCCTGATTATCGAAAAATTCACTGTTTCAATTTCCAATTGTCTCAAATCTCAATCCTTGGGTCAAAATATTGACAATGAAGGAACAAGATCACTTAATTTATTCTCGGATAAGAAAATTGTGGCCACCATGAATCACGAGATCCGAAATCCCATGAATGCAATCCTGGGATACTCGGAATTCATGGCAGATACCGATCTTACTAAAAAGCAAGCCGAATATCTGGAGGTTATCACAAACACAAGCAAACACTTATTCAATGTTTTGAATGAGGTTTTGGATTTCTCTAAAATTTTAGCCCGCCAGTTTGATATTAAGAAAATCAGTTTTGATGTTAACGATGTGATCAAAATGCTCATCAGCTCAAATAAGTCAGAAGCTGGGAAAAAAGGGATCGAACTGACTTATTCAGTTGATAAATGGATTATCAAGCCATTAATCGGTGACAAGCATAAATTGTTGCATGCGCTTCAATATTTGGTTGATAATGCAATAAAATTTACCAACAAAGGATTTGTCAGGGTTTCATGTGGGCTTCTTGATCCGGGAATGGATGCGTATAAACTTGGTTTTAGTGTTGAAGATTCAGGAATTGGTATCGAAGAGAAAAACCTCAAAAAGATTTTCAAGAGTTTTAAGCAGGAAGACGACAGCATAACCCGGAAATTTGGTGGAATGGGCCTTGGCTTATCTATCAGCAGGCATATTATCCGGGCAATGGGCGGCGAAATTGAAGTGCAGAGTAAAAAAGGTGTCGGCACTAAATTTTCGTTTATCCTGGAATTGAAAATTGACAAAGATTTTATTCCGTCGAATGAAGAACGTATCTTGCATTTTGATAAAAGTAAAACCAGAAAAATAAAGGTATTGCTTGTTGATGATAATGAGGTTCAGCGTGATTTAGCTGCTGGTTGTTTGACCGATTGGAATTTTACTTCAGCAAATAATGGTGAAGAGGCTGTTGAACTTCTTCGTAAAAACGGGGCATTCGATATCGTCCTGATGGACATCCGGATGCCGGTAATGGATGGTATAGAAGCCACCCGGCTCATCAGGAATCAATTGAATCTGACTATGCCAATAATCGCGGTATCCGGCGAGGTACTCGAAGGTACCATCAAGGAATGTAGTGAAGCGGGTATGAATTCTTTTGTTTCAAAACCTTATAAAAGGGAAGAACTTATCAACCGCATGATTAATAATCTTACTATTCCTGTTCTCGATAATCAGATCGGCGACACAACAGATATGGAGAGTTTAATTGGCCGCAGGGCTTTGGTTGTAGAGGATAACAAGATTAATCAAATGGTGACGCGGAGGCAACTTAAAAACCTTGATTGTGAAGTTGATGTGATTGATGATGGTAACCTTGTGCTTTCGAAACTCCAGAGCAACAATTATGATTTTGTGCTGATGGATTTGTACATGTCCGAAATGGGGGGATTTGATGCCACCAGAGAAATACGGAAAAATGGAATAAAAACCCCGGTAATTGCATTTTCGGGTGATGATAGCATCGAAACAATCGAAAGTTGCACGGCTGCCGGCATGAACGGATTAATTGTGAAACCATGCGATTCGGCCGAAATGGCATCAAAAATTAACACCATTATTTATAACTTCAAGAATCCTAAGGCCATTTATGCCAAGTTGTTCGATTTGAATTTACTCCAGAATATTTACGTCAATAAGCCGGAGGACATGAAAAATCTGGTAAGAAAAACCATTAACGAAACACCGGCAAAAGTTAGCGAATTGAGCCGTTTATTGCAGGAGGGAGATTTTGGACAGCTTAAGCGAAAAGCCCACGACATTAAAAATGCGTTACTTTTAATGGGCATCAAAGTTTTAAAGGATGATTTGTTTACCATTGAACAGATTTCGGAGAGTTTGCATAATAAGACTGATGTTATCCAAAATCATAAGGAAACACTTGTAAAATTGCTCGCTAAGCTTGATGAAATTACAAAAGAAGCTTTTATACAGCTCGCCAAAGAGATAGATTAAAATTTGATTTTTGAGGTAAACTAAAATACCCGAAAAAACCCGGAACCTGAGTTCCTGTTTTTTCGGGTATTGTTTTTATGTCTTGTTTTGAATCTACTACCTGAATTTTGAGCGTTGAATTTTGTTATTTGGGATTTGAATTTTGTAATTTGTACTATCCTTTCAAGGCTTCTGCTCCACTTACAATTTCCAGAATTTCGTTTGTAATAGCTGCCTGACGGGCTTTGTTGTAGGAGAGTTTCAGGTTTTTCAGCATCTCCTGGGCATTTTCGGTGGCCTTATTCATGGCCGTCATCCTGGCGCCATGTTCAGAAGCAAGCGAGTCGAGCAGTGCTTTATAAAGCTGAATTTTTAACGATTTTGGAATAAGTTCCTGGATAATCTCCTCTTTTGAAGGCTCATAAATGTAATCGGTTTTAATCTGAGATTTGCCCTTATTTTGTGACTGATTCTGTACTATCGGAAGAAACTGTTCATTCTGAAGAATTTGAACAGCAGCATTTTTAAACTGGTTGTAGATGATTTCGATATGATCGTATTTTTTAGCGGCAAACTGCGCCATCAATTCCTCGGCAATTGGTCGTACCGTTTCGAACGAAAGTTTTTCAAGAATATGGTCGTCGCGGCGTAGCACAGCAAATTTCCTTACCCTCAGAAAGTCGTTTCCTTTTTTTCCGATCGTAAAAATATCCACATTTCCTGATTTATACTGTGTGGAAAATTTTTCGTTAATTCTCAGGATTACCGATTTCCCGATATTTGCGTTAAAAGGTCCGCATAACCCACGGTTTGACGAAATGGCAATGATGAGGATGCGTTGAGGTGTCCGTTGAACGGAATACACATTTTCGACTTTACTTTCGGCCCCGGAACTTACATTTTGCATGATTTCCTGCAACTTTCTGGCATACGGCCGCATCGTGAGAATGGCATTCTGCGCCTTCCTCAACTTTGATGCAGCCACCATTTTCATCGCGCTGGTAATCTGCTGGGTTGACTTTACCGATTCAATCCTCGATCGTACTTCTTTAAGATTAGCCATCTTTTAAACCCTGTTTTTCAATTTGATGTCTTGTCAAAAACTTACAAAACTCAAAACTCAAACCCCAAAAAAACTATATCTGAAATCGAAAACCTTCTTTTTAAAAATTGAAATCGAATTTTGTGATTTAAGATTTATGAAAGTCGCTAAGCGCATAGCGCAGAGCGCTCTGCCCTTTGTGTTTTGTGATTTGAATTTTGATATTTGTTATTTGACTTTTTAAAAGTCTATTTTTTTTCGTATTTCCTGCCAATTTCGCTGGCTGCTTTTTCCATAACCTTAATATCCTCATCCAAAAATTTTCCTTCCTTGAGGTTTTGCAGCACGTTTGGATGGCTCAATTCGAGATAGTGCAGATATTCAGATTCAAAATCTTTAATACTGTTTACAGGTACTTTTTTCAGCAAACCTCTCGATCCACAGAAAATAATTGCAACCTGCTCTTCAACTTTCATCGGCGAATACTGCGCTTGTTTGAGGATTTCGACATTACGGCGGCCTTTATCGAGAACGGCCATCGTTGCAGCATCAAGGTCGGAGCCAAATTTTGAGAAAGCTTCCAGTTCGCGGAACTGAGCCTGGTCGAGTTTAAGCGTACCAGCAACTTTTTTCATCGATTTGATCTGGGCATTTCCTCCAACCCTCGACACCGAAATTCCCACGTTGATAGCAGGACGGATACCCGAGTTGAAAAGATTTGATTCGAGGAAAATCTGACCATCGGTAATCGAAATTACGTTGGTTGGAATATAGGCGGAAACGTCACCGGCCTGAGTTTCGATAATCGGAAGCGCTGTTAACGAACCGCCACCTTTTACGATAGGTTTCAGACTTTCGGGCAGGTCGTTCATTTTTTTAGCAATCTCATCGGAGTTGATGATTTTTGCGGCACGTTCCAGTAATCTGGAGTGAAGATAGAAAACGTCGCCGGGATAAGCTTCACGTCCCGGCGGGCGGCGGAGAAGCAGCGACACTTCGCGGTAAGCAACGGCCTGTTTCGAAAGGTCGTCAAAAATTACGAGTGCTGCATTTCCGGTATCACGCAAAAACTCGCCAATAGCAGCGCCGGCAAACGGCGCATAAAACTGCATGGCTGCCGGGTCGGAAGCTGTGGCCGAAACGATGACGGTGTATGGTAAAGCTCCTTTATCTTCGAGGGTTTTAACGATGTTGGCAACTGTAGAGCCTTTTTGGCCGGAAGCTACATAAATGCAAAACACCGGTTTACCCTGGTCGTAAAATTCTTTCTGGTTGATGATGGTGTCGATGGCGATGGCAGTCTTGCCGGTCTGGCGGTCGCCGATGATTAATTCACGCTGTCCGCGGCCGATTGGGATCATCGCGTCGATGGCTTTGATGCCAGTTTGCAGCGGTTCATTTACAGGCTGCCTGAAAATAACGCCCGGGGCTTTACGCTCAAGTGGCATTTCCCAGGTCTGACCCTGGATTTCGCCTTTGCCGTCGATGGGTTGGCCAAGGGTGTTGATAACCCTGCCCAATAAACCACGGCCTACCTGAATGGATGCAATCTTGCGGGTACGTTTCACCGTATCGCCTTCTTTAACATCATGAATTTCGCCTAAAAGCACAATCCCGACATTGTCCTGCTCGAGGTTGAGGACTATTCCGCGGAGGTCTCCTTTTTCAAATTCGACCAATTCGCCTGCTTCAACGTTGGTGAGGCCATAAATCCTGGCGATGCCGTCGCCGATCTGCAGCACCGTGCCTGTTTCTTCGAGTTCGCTGGCAGTTTTAAATCCTGCAAGTTCCTGACGTAAAATTTCCGATACTTCGGCGGGTTTGATTTGTGACATATCTTTTAATATTTCCTTTTTTTAAATGCTCTTCTAAAATTAATAGCCTTTGATATAGAGATTTTTATCGAACGATTTGCTCAGCGTACTGATTTTTTTACTCAGACTGGCGTCGTACTGGCGATCATCAAGGGTCAGGACAAATCCGCCGATAAGTTTTTCGTCAATCTCTTCGATCAACTCGATATTTTTATGTGTAGCTTCGGTTAAAAGTGCCAGAATTTTCTTCCTGGTTTCACCGTCGATGGGTGAAGCGGTTTTTAGTTTTGTAATGAGGATGTTCTGATGTTTTTTATAAAGCGCAACAAACGAACCTGTAATATCTTCAAGATCAAAGGCACGTTCTTTTTTGATAACCAGTTGCAAAAAACGAAAGGTTAGCTTGTCGAGATGCTTCTCGAAAATTCCCCGCAGGATTTGCGATTTTTTGCCGGGTGGAATTACCGGACTGGTAAGTAAACGGCGGAATTCAGGATTTTCGCGGATGACATCCTGAACCAGCAAAATGTCATTATAAGCCCTTTCCAGGATTTTCATCTCCAGAGCCAGGTCAAACAAGGCCTGCGCATAACGTTTTGATAAAATCGAATTATCCATTTTAGCCCTGAGCGATTAGTTAAGTTTTGCTTCCTTAATCAGTTTATCAACGAGTTCTTTTTGCTTTTGAGGATCGGATAACTCATGCCCGAGCAACTTTTCGGCGATTTCGATCGAAAGCTGGGCAATCTGGTTTTTGAGGTCAACCATGGCAGCCATCTTTTCGTTCTGGATACTTTCTTTGGCACTTTCGACGATACGTGCAGCCTCTTCGCCGGCCTTCTGTTTAGCGTCTTCGATAAGTTTTTCCTTGATTTCCCGACCTTTTTTCAGGATTTCGTCGCGTTCTTCTTTGGCTTGGTTAAGAAGCTGTTCGTTGCTGAAAATCAAATGTTTCATCTCTTCACGGGCTTTGTCGGCTTCGTGGAGGGCTTTATCAATGGATGCTTCGCGTTCGTGCAATGATTTCATGATGGGTTTCCAGGCATATTTGCTCAGAAGCCACAACACGAGGCCAAATGCCAGCGTCATCCAAAAAATCAACCCTATTCCGGGACTTACTAATTCCATATCTTTAAATTTAAAGTAATGATCTCAAAAAAATCCCACATCCCAACCAACCGTTGGGATGTGGGAAAATAACTGCTAAAGGAAAACAACGAGCAAACACACCACGATGGCAAAAAATGCCACACCTTCGATGAGCGCTGCTGCAACAATCATGTTCGAACGAATGTCGCCTACAGCTTCCGGCTGGCGTGCGATAGATTCGACAGCACCGCGACCGATCTGGCCAATGCCAATTCCTGCCCCGATAGCTGCGATTCCTGCTCCGATTCCGGCACCCATTTTTGCTAGTGGAGCCAAATCAGTTGCAACCTCTAATAACACTGATAATAATTGCATAGTGTTGAATTTATTTGATTAAAAAAACGAACTAATTCCAAAATATAAAAAACTTCCATCACCAGATTAGTGGTGTTCCTCGGTTGCCATCCCAAAATACAGGGCCGACAACAATGTAAAAACATAAGCCTGGATAAAGGCTACCAGCAATTCGAGCAAATTCATGAAAATCGCAAAAGCTATCGAAAGTATCGACATCACATAACCTAATCCTGCATACATCTCTCCGAAAATAAATATCAGACTAATAAAGCCAAGGACGATGATGTGGCCTGCAGTGATGTTTGCAAAAAGACGGACCATAAGAACAAAAGGCTTTGTAAAAACTCCGATTAATTCGACAATCGGCATGAGTGGCACCGGAAACTTGAGCCACCATGGCACTCCCGGAGCATTGACAATATGCACCCAGTATTGTTTGTTTGCACTAAAGGTGGTGATTACAAAAGTGAAAAGAGCCAGAACCATGGTCACAGCGATATTTCCTGTTACGTTTGCGCCACCCGGGAAAAACGGGATAAGCCCGATGAGGTTATTCAGGAAGATGAAGAAAAACAGCGTGAGCAGGAAAGGCATGTATTTTTCGTATTTTTTGGCGCCAATCGAAGGTTTGGCAATGTCGTCCCTGATAAAAAGAATGATCGGTTCTAAAACGGACTGAATGCCTTTTGGGGATTTGCCTTCCCTTTTGTTGTAGGTGTTGGCAATCGAGATAAACAGCCAGGTCATCAGTGCGAGGCTCATAAAAATGGCAAGCACGGTTTTTGTTATCGAAAAATCGAGGGGCATTTCCTGTGCTTTGTCGCGCTCAATAACGCCTTCGGCATGGTATTTTTTCTGGTTAACCCTTACAATTTTTCCTTTATTTTCTTTTTCTTTTGAAATTCCAAAACCTTCGTATTGATCGCGTCCGCTATGAAATTTTGACGACATGAAGGTGTGAAGTTTGCCATCGTACCACAAAATTACCGGAAGAGGAATCGTCAGGTGAAAATTGCCTAAGTTGAGGATGTGCCATTCATGATTATCCACAATGTGTTCGATAATCATCTCGCCGGCATTGAATTTTTCTTTATGAGTGCCGGTTTCATGCGTGGCAGATTGTTCTTGAAGCGTGGTTTCGTGCTGCTGCAAATTTGAGGCGAGTGCCTGGAAAACCAAGAAAATTACGATCCCCGAAAGGAGAAGGAAATTCTTTAAAAAGCCTGATTTCTTGTAAAAATGTTTACTCATCTTTTATGTTTCGGGTCGTTATTCCTGATTTATTCGGCCAATACAAGCACTTTATTATTCAACACTTCAACCACACCGCCGCTGATGTCAAAAAAAAGCAGCGTTTCGTCGGTGGTTTTTACTTTTACAGCCCCTGCCTTGAGCGCTGATATGATTGGGGCGTGATTATTCAGAATTTCGAATGATCCGTCCAGGCCTGGCAACTGCACCAGTGTTACCGCTCCTTCATAAACCGTTTTGTCGGGTGTGATGATTTGAATGTTCATTTTGCTGGCCTATATGATTTTTTCAGGGTTAATCCTGACTACTTTCTGCCATTAATTTTTTGCCTTTGGCGATAGCTTCTTCGATGGTTCCCACGAGGTTGAAGGCTGATTCGGGATATTCGTCCACTTCGCCATCCATAATCATGTTGAAACCTTTGATGGTATCTTCGATGGGGACGATTACGCCCTTCATGCCTGTAAACTGCTCGGCAACGTGGAAAGGCTGCGAAAGGAAACGCTGAACCCGACGTGCGCGGTGAACTACCAGTTTATCTTCTTCCGAAAGTTCATCCATACCAAGGATGGCAATGATATCCTGCAAATCTTTGTAACGTTGCAAAATGAGCTTAACGCGCTGAGCGGTGTTGTAATGTTCATCGCCAACCACATCGGGCGATAAAATTCTGGAAGTCGAATCAAGCGGGTCAACGGCAGGATAAATTCCCAACTCGGCAATTTTACGATTTAAAACCGTGGTTGCGTCAAGGTGGGCAAATGTTGTTGCCGGAGCCGGATCGGTTAAGTCGTCGGCAGGAACATAAATGGCCTGAACCGAAGTAATCGAACCACGTTTTGTGGAAGTGATTCTTTCCTGCATGAAACCCATTTCGGTCGCCAGCGTAGGCTGATAACCAACGGCAGAAGGCATACGTCCGAGCAAAGCCGAAACTTCGGAACCAGCCTGTGTAAAACGGAAAATATTATCGATAAAGAAAAGAATGTCGCGTCCACCGGATTTTTCGTCGCCATCGCGGAAATATTCAGCAAGGGTAAGTCCCGAAAGGGCAACCCTGGCACGAGCTCCGGGAGGTTCGTTCATCTGTCCGAAAACCATCGTTGCCTGTGAAGTTCCCAAAACATCATAATCAACTGTTGAAAGATCCCAGCCGCCTTTTTCCATCGATTCTTCAAACTTGTCGCCATATTTGATAACCTTCGATTCGATCATCTCGCGCAGCAGGTCATTACCTTCACGGGTGCGTTCGCCAACACCAGCAAACACCGAAAGTCCGGCGTATGATTTAGCGATGTTGTTGATCAGCTCCATGATGATAACCGTTTTTCCAACGCCGGCGCCACCAAACAAACCAATTTTTCCGCCTTTTGCGTAAGGTTCGATCAGGTCGATAACTTTGATGCCCGTGTAAAGCACTTCTTTGGTGGTGGTAAGATGTTCAAATTTTGGAGGTTCGCGGTGAATCGAGTAAGTTCCCTGGATTTTGACTGGTCGGAGGCCGTCGATCGGTTGTCCGATCACATTAAAAAGCCTGCCTTTAATATCGTCACCAACAGGCATCGAAATCGGGATTCCGGTATTTACAACCTTCATTCCTCTGCGAAGGCCGTCGGTAGAGTCCATGGCCACGCTACGGATGGTGTTTTCACCAATGTCCTGCTGGGTTTCAAAAATTATTTTATGGCCATCTTCCCTGGTGACTTCGAGTGCATCGAAAATATCAGGCAACGAATTGCCTTTTTCGAAAGTTACGTCAACAACAGGTCCGATGATTTGGGAGATTAAGCCTTCACTTTTTTTGCTCATGGATAATAACTTAGAATAAGTATCTGAGAATTTGGACGCAAAGATAAAAGATGTTTCTTAGAAAGCAGGGGTATTAACATTTTTTTAAAAAATTAAAAACTACCCGGGCATTTGTTTGAAAGTCCTGAATTTGTTGATGTATAACGTGTTGCGTGTAAGAATGCAAAAAGAGCAAAAAGAAAATTGTAAATTTCTTTTCAATCTTCTTTTTGTGCGTTTTTCCAGGACTACTTTTTTTCCTTTTTCAAATCTTCGAGCAGTGATCCCAGTTTATTTACATAATCTGTAAAATCGTTGGAATATCTTACCGGGTCGGTCCGATTTGGTGGTAAATCAATTTTAAAGCAGTGCTTAATATTTGCCGGCCCTGAATCCAGAATGTAAATGTCGGTTGAGAGGAAAACAGCTTCACTTTCGGAGTGAGTTACAAAAATGATTGTCGGGTCAATTTTGGCATTTTCGAAAATAGATCTGAGAAAAACCTGTATTTGTTTGCGCGTTACCGTATCCAGGGCGCCAAAAGGTTCGTCCATCAAGAGAATTTGTGGATTTACAACAAGATTACGTGCAATTGCTACTCTTTGCAATTGCCCTCCCGACAAGATCGGATATTTAGCCCATTTGTTTTCGTGTCCTGCCAATCCAACAATTTTTATCATGTCCATGGCTTTGTCGTTGGCTTCATCTTTAGGAATCCCTTTTAATATCAAAGGGAGGGCAACATTTTGTAATACTGTTTTCCATTCGAAGGAGGTGTATTGCTGAAAAACCATGGGAATCCTGTCCTTGTCGGTGCGTTTTTTCCCGTAAATATAAACTTCTCCGGAAGTTGGTTCCTGTAATCCGGAAATATACCTGAGCAAAGTGGACTTTCCACAACCCGATTTGCCCATCAGCGTAATAAATTGCCCTTCGCCTTTAATGTCTTTTATGTTGAGATTAAAATCCTTGAACACAACATTTGGTGGGGTGTGATCAGCATAAACCTGGTTGATGTTAACGAGGTTTATGATATCCGTTAAACCGCCAACGGGTGTCTGATCTGAAGGAAATCCAGTATTTACTTCAATTTTCGTTTCCGGTATTATTGTGTTTTCGACAGGTTCTGTGGCTTCACTGTCGTTCTGTTTTTGGAAAACATTTCGTTTCATGATCAGGCGTATTTGAATTTAAAGAGTTTTTTGTCGAGGAGTTTCAATAGTTTATCCTGTAAAAAACCAATGAATATGATTAACAATAATATAGCATAAAGTTGATCGACATGCGAACCGCGCGAAGTGGCCATGTAAATCATCGAACCTAATCCACCCTGAGCGTTTACCATTTCGGCAATAACAATGTAGGTCCAGCTTACTGCAACTAGATTGATCACATCCATCGAAAACCGGCTGAGGACTGATGGGATATAGAAATGTTTCATGGTCATCCACGGACTGGCGTTGAGTGTCCACATGGTTTGTTTGAGTGCTTTCAGATGGTCGTCGGTTTCGATATCTTTTATCCTCTGGGCGATGGCGGGGAGTAAATACACAAAAATACCGAACGCAAGAAATTCAACCTTTACACCAAGGCCTAAACCGAACAATGCCATAAAAATTCCGGTTGTTGCCGGAAGCGGTGTAAAACGGATAGCTTCAACTTGTTTGCTTACCAGATGCCTGAAAAACGGGACCAGCCCGACAATAAACCCCAGAGGAACGGCAAAAGCCAGTGCCTGCAGGTAACCACCCATGTTGATAAAAATCGAATAACCCGTATTGTACAAGAGGTTACGCTCGACAAAAAGAGTTTTGTAGCATATAATTACATCAAAAGGTGAAGGAAGAATGGAGGGTTTTATCCAACCCATTGTGGGAATGAGCCACCAGAAAAAAATCAGCAAAACCCATCCCAGTATGTTTATGGCCAAGGCGGTTTGTTTATCTACTTCGCCGGCAAACCTAAAAAGATTTTTAATCGTATT
Source organism: uncultured Bacteroidota bacterium (assembly GCA_903944895.1). Lineage (GTDB taxonomy): Bacteria > Bacteroidota > Bacteroidia > Bacteroidales > 4484-276 > CAJATL01. The sequence goes on along the minus strand of CAJATL010000132.1, from coordinate 8,694 downwards.
CATAATTCCAGTTATTGTCTTCTTAATTGTAATAAAGGAGGATAATTTTTACCCTCCTTTATCATGTTACAGATCATTTAATGTCTTATTTTCCTAATAGTTGGAACTCAGTCCGGCGGTTTGCCGATCTTCCTTCTTCCGAATTGTTGTCGGCAACAGGTTTATCGGGGCCATTGCCAACGATGATGAATCTGTTTGGATCGAAACTGTAGGTTTTAACCAAAAAGTCGGCTACCGATTTAGCACGTTTATACGAAAGATCCCTGTTCATCGCTGCACTGCCCACATTATCGGTGTTTCCTTCGATGCGGACTTTCATTCCGGCAAATTCGACCGATAACGAACCAAGCTGGTTTTCGATTTTTTCTTTCATCTCAGCAGTAAGCGACCAGGAAGCCGTCGCAAAGTTGATGATAACTGGTTTAATGGCAACTGCCGGGGTTTTTTCGTCGGCGGCAGTTGGCGTTTTAAACTGAATCTGACCTTCGGCTGCATGAGCGGTTCCCTGTAAATCGTTAATAGCCTGGATAATTCCGGGATAGGAAGCTTCGGCCCAGGGAACAATGTTGGTTAAATTATTTCCATAACCTGTTTTATACACCCGGGCCATTTTTGTGTAAAGCTGCTGTCCGGTGAGGCCGGTGTAATCGGTGCTCAACCCAAAAAAGTTGATGTTGTCACCATAGGTAGCAAAATGGATTTTTTTCATCCCGTCAAGAATAATACTGACATCATCGGGGACTTCAAACGCGATTTTGTAGGTTTGAGCTGCTTTTGCCATTTTTGCCGGATCCTGCATTTCTGAGTTGGCCACGAGCCATGCTCTCGAAAGCTTAATAAACAGGTCTTTCTTTTCTTCCAGAACTTCTTTCCGGGCAATAAATCCGTCCATGATAATGTTCGGGAGCAAATCGGTACTTGTAAGAACTCTGGCTGCCCTCGATTTCAGGCATTCTTCATCATCTGGCGACCAAACTACAGTAGCATCGGCATTACCGGTGGTGAAAGCAGTTTTAGCAGCAAAAGGATCGCCCATGGGCAAAATCTCAACATCTTTTTCGGTCAGGCCTCCGGCTTCAAGCGTGGCATGAAGCAGCGTATTGCTTGGCCAACCAAGGGCACAGGCGATTTTTTTGCCTTTAAGGTCGGCTACTGTTTTGATCGATTCGTCGACAATAAAAACATCAGCTCCACGTGAATCGTCAATTTTAAGGAATTGGACAACCGACATTTTGGCGAGGTCACTGCTGCGGTCCATCCCGATAGGTGAAATATCGGTAGTCGTAAAAATAAAGTCCAGATCACCGTTTTTCAGGGCGTCGTTGAGTTTTTGCATATCATCCATCCTGATCGCTTCGAAGGTGATACCAAACTCTTTGTACATCCTTGAGTTTTTATTTGGAGCAGCGCCACCATTCATGTCAATACCCGGGGCAAAGCCCACAAAGTTGTTAAAACCGGCACGTAAATCGGCTTTATTGCCTTTTGCTGCTTTGTTCATATAAGGATAGCCATAATACACGCCTGCACCTATTGCAGCAAGGATAATCAGTAGCACGATAAGCTGAAATCCAAGCGTCCAGTTTTTTGGAAAACCGGGAATTGATTTTCCGGGTTTGTTTTGATAATCAGTTGTCATTTTCTTTAATTTAGTTAATGAATGATGAAATTATGGTTTAGAAAATATCGCCAAGCGGGCCGGCGGCATTTTTCTCTTCACGCGACAGTTTGTGGATGGGGTTAGAGATTTTTGAAGGGTCCGGAATGTTAATTTCTCCAGCATCCAGCTTGTTTCCAATAGAAAGCAGTTTTTCGTAAGCTTCGTCGCTATCGAAATTAAAGGCGGTGGTGTTTCGTTCCAAATCCTCAAGGTTCTGAGCTGTGATTGCAAGGTCTTCCGAAATGCGTCCGGCAACAAATTCAAGGGCATATTCCAATTTCCAGTTCTGTCCGCCAGGTCCGAGAATTTCTTTAAGAATAGCCGTTGCACCGCGCGATGCTGCTGCCATTTCCCAGTCTTTTTTCATAATGTTGATGCTCTCCTCAAAATCTTTTATTTTGTTTTCGAGAAGTGTTGCGCCAATAGCCAGCTTACGGTCGAGATTGGCAAAAATATTCGATCGTGCTGCATACTTGGTGGTCCATTCGATATTCTTTTCGAGGATCGTATTTACGCGGGTACCTGCCGATGTTGCGTTGATAAATTGTTGTTGCAATTCGACGTATTCATCAGTTTCTTTAATTGTTTCGCCTTTTTCGGCTATCATTTTATCCATCATCTCTTTGATCTCACCAGCCTTTTTTGTTTGACGCTGAACTTCGGTTTTTGAGTTTTCGGCAACAGTCCGGGTTTCATTCGACATTTGTTCAAAGTCGTTGCGAAGTTGTTTTATTTTTGATTTGTGCCTCAGAAACAAATCGTGTGTTTCCCACATTTTATGTTTTTGTTCGTCAAGCTCGTCAAACGGATTCCAGCGGATGATAGCTTTGTGAAACCACCGGACGATCCTTCGGAAAAGCTTGAAAATAGCAGGCAAAAGCAAAATAACGAGAACAACAGCCAGCACCGAAACGATGACTGCGAAAACCTGACTAAGTGCACCAAAAACTGCCGGAATGATCCACCGGAAGGTACCGTAAGCAATAATCACAATGATTATCAAACCAATAAAAGCTCCTATTGGCCTTTCCCCTTTTCGCCACTTCCCAAGCGTTTCTTTCCCTTTGTCGAGCAGTTTGGCATCATCAAAATATTTCATGATGGGTAACTGGGTAATGGATGAATTTTCATTTTGCATAGCTTCTGATTTTAAATTGTTTTTATGAAAGATTCGTTTTAATCCCGGCTTCGATGTCAACAATGCTTACAATCACCTGTTCTTTTGCATTTTGGATGGCGATGATTTTTCTGTCGATTTCGATGAACTGGATGTTGTATTTCTGATCGATAGCCGAGAGCTGATTGTTAAGAACTGCATCCTGATTCTGGAGTTCCTGGATTTGCCGGGTAAGCTGCTGTATTTTTGCCCTTGTGTCGTTGAGGTTATTTTCGAGGTTGGTTTTTTCACTGTCTTTTTCGGCCTGTAATCCCTGCTTTTTCGATTCACCCTTGCTAATTTCGGCGTCGGCAGTTTTTTGCACCAAATCCTTATAATACATAGCGCTGTTGAGCAGGCGCGAAGGAGTGAGTGATTTATCCATTTTTTGAGCAATCCTGAAAACGGTTTTGTAAACCTCAGGATTTGGATTTTGTTTTTCTTCAAACAGTGTTTCGGTAAATTCCAGGAAATCAAAACCAGACTGATTATTCTGATTGATTAAATTCTGAAGCCTTTGAACGTAATCCCCTACAAGTTCCTGTTCCTGAGTACCAACATGTGCAAGTTGAGGCTTATTTGTAATATAGTCATCCTGAATCCGATTACTTACAGGCCTGGCTTCCGGAGTTGGCTTTTCGTTTGCAACAGTTTCGGTATCCCTGAAAAACAGTCGTCTGAAACTAATACCTTTATCTATTATTGACATTTCACTCGGTTTATTTTGAATGTTGTAACGATTTAAAAGAATTACTACAAAAATAGGAGTTTTTTGTCTGGTTGTATTTTTTCAGCCCTAAATATTAAAAATATTTCTCCACCCACCGGCCAGGGTTTGATAATGTTTTCAACATTCAGACTTCCTGTCCCCTGGGTAAAATGAGACAGGGATTTTATGCCAGGTCGTTTATGCCCTTCCACCGACAAGGATCGCTTTAGGGGCAATAAGGGCATAAATGCCCTGGCAACTTTGTGTTGGCGATTCCAATCTTCCCAAACCTGAAGGTTTGGGCTATGGAAAATCTCAGGATTTTAGGCTTAACCTGACGGCATTGAGGCACCGCCCCAGGCACAAAATCAAAAGTCTCCTTTTCAGGCTGGAAGCCTGACACAAGTTATTACGAATTTATTAAATGAGCGACAAATCAACCTACAACATCGTATTTCATAAACAGCCTAAAATGAACCGGTTTAGCTAAAGAGGTCAGGAAGTCTAAGATTTTACTTTCAAAAGTCATTCAATAAAAAACCCTGGATTAGCAAGTAAACCAGGGTTTTTAGCAAAAATACTTTGTTTTTATCCGGTGATTTTTTGTTTTTTCGTGGCAACCCACTTTTTGCCTCCATAACCCGCACCAAGCGCGGTGAGGATTAACAGACCTTCGCCAACAGGCGCTCCACCACCACCCGGAGGCAACGCACCGCCACCGCCGTGCCCGCCTCCTGGAGGTGGCGGTGGGTCCTGTGCAAAAACGGAAGTGGTGAAAACTATGGAAACCAAAATGAATAATGCTAAGAATAACGTCGTTTGAATATTTTTCATAATAGCTGAGAATTTCAAAAAATTTACTGAACAATCATCTTTACTGTCTGCATGTTGCCATCATTAATCAGGCGGGCAAAATAAACGCCGGTTGGCAGGTTTATAGGAACACTTTGAAGGCCACTGCCATGCAGTTGGAAATTCTGAAGGTTTTGGCCCTGGATATTGAAGATGCCTACGGTGGTTGTTCCTTCCTGCGTTTCAATTGTCAGTTTACCGTTGTTGTACCAGGCAACAATTGCTTGCTGCGATGCTGGTTCGGCAATCGAAGTGGCATCTTTGAAATGCAGCACAAACCTGTCAACAACATCCTGTGAGGAAGATGAAAATGCATAAACCGGATTATCGTTTAATTTTTGAAGTGCCCCGGTAACCCTATCTTCGAGGAGAATGTATGTGTTTGCTGAGAAAGAATTCAATTTTTCGGCATAAAGCGTAAAGTTGCCAGGTATGCCAACCTTAAAATGAACCGGCACCTGGCCACCATCCAAGATTGCCAAAGGCAGGGTGTTAATCGCCAGCGAAGTGTTGTCGGCAGTTTTGGAGTAAAGCTCGGATGTTGAAGGGCTGTAACTGAAAATTTTAAAGGCATCAAAATCTCCATCAAAGGTTTCAAATGCCTCTTCATAAAAGCAAACGCGGGCATAGTCGGCTTTACCGTTGCTTTCCACTTTCAGGTCGAGAATGTTGGTGGTGAGGGGTTCATTTTTGTAAAACACATTTTGACCGGAATGGGTGCGGGCTGTATTTGAAAAGGCAACTGTTTTTGGTGTACCTGTATTTGTATGAACCATAAAACCCTGCATGGGAGCGATGAACTGGGAAGCTCCGCCAAGACCACCACTAAAAAAACTATAGTATCTATAAGTCACTGCCGCATTATCGTAATAATAAAGAGCTGCATCCAACCCGGCACCTTTTGATAACAAAGTCCAGTCAACAGATGATGGAAACGGATTTCCAATCAAATTCCATCCACCACCTGATTTGGTACATGTAATGGTAATTCCTGCACTGCTCGTATTTGGTGTTCCAACAAAGTTTTTGGTAACAGCATCGGGGTAAGCAACCATGTAACCTTTTCCTGCAACAAAATTTCCATCATCACCAAAATCTGGGTTAATTAAATGATAATTGGGATGATTTTCTTCACCCTCAACCCAATCCCCTTTGCGGTAACTAATCCATTTGGTTGTAGGCTCATCCCACCTGTAAAAATCGGTGATTAACTCGCTCGATAAATCAATAAATTCCGAAGCAATAGCCTGTGTTGAGCTAACTGGTGACGAAAGGAAATGGAATTTCAGGTCGGATACTACGTCGTAAGGGGTAATGTAGCGTTCAATCCTAGCTGTGCCAGTTCCGCTGATGGTTCCGTTATCAATAAAAGAGGCGCTGCTGTCGGCAACAGATTTTAGAACCAGGCATTGGGCTGAACCCAGCGTTGTGTTATCGGTTGCAGTAACCGATTTTCCTGCGATTACTGTAAATGCGCCTGATGAAATATCGAGGGCTGCGGTTGTAGCATGGTTGTAAAGTGAAACGCCGCTGGTATTTGAAACGGTTAATCCGCCTAACGCGATGGTTGCGGCAGTTCCCTGAATCGTTTGAGCCGAACTGCCATTCAAGGTTATCAGACTTCCGGTGCCTGGTGTTAAAGTTCCATCGCAGATTATGTTGCCTTTAATTTCATGGCTGAATGTTCCGGTGCCAAGCGTTGTTCCTGTGCCGATTGTCAAATTTCCTCCAACACTTATTGCGGCGGCGGCTGTTGCCGAAGCGGTTCCGGACAGGGTGAAATTCCCGTGAAGCGAAAGGGCTGAAGCAGGCATTGTTTTGATGCCGCTGCCACTGAGTGTCAGATGATGATAATCCGGTGTCCCGTCAGGATGAATAACAGTCTGAGCTCCTCCGTTGTATTCGATTGTTGCATCAAAAACGTCGGCATACCATTTGCCGGTTCCTAATCCTGTTCGGGTAATTGCACCGGCGATTTTCATCGTGCTGCCTGCCTGGTTGGTAATATCACCAATATTTGATGCATCACTATTTATTTGAACATTGTAAAACCTAGTGGTAGTGCCCGAAATGGTAGTATTTGGCCTGTTAAAAATCACAGTACTTGTTCCCGGGTCGTTACCCAATGGATTCTGATCTTCCCAGCCACCGCTGAAGGTGTTTTGTATGACAAGCGTATTGCTGCCCATAGTAAGAATGCCACCATTTTCGATAGAAATTGTATTAACGGTGTCCCGCGTTGGCAATATTGGTGAACGGTTATTTGAAGAAGCGATATTTGGGATAATCACGTGTCCTGTATTAGGAGGTACTCCTGAACCGCCGTGAGGAAGCGTCCAGTTTAATGGATCATTCCAATCAGTAGTATTTTGAGAACCATCCCAGGTATAGTAACCTTCACCATAATCCCGTAAAGCGAAAATAGTTCTCCAGTTATGTGATGATTCATTAAAAATAAAGTAACTTATAGGAACACTGGAAAGCCCGATGTAATTGTTGGTGTAATCGTAATTTGCCCTGCCGTGTTCGTCTGATGAAGTATAACCTCCAGGTCCAATATCGTAATCCATGGTAGTAAGTTTTTGCTCTGAATTTACATAAGATGTAATGCTGCTGGTCAATTCAGAATCCAAGTAATGGAAATTTGCCGTAACAGAATTTCCACTCGCGTTATTTGCCGGAATTATTTCGTAAGTTCTTTTTACTGCATCGCGGATTATATCATTATCTGACCCATCATTTATCGGCCCTATTGCTGTTTTACCAATTGTTATGGTAACAGAAAGTGATGAGGGCATTCCAGTGCCAGCCGTAAGTGATATTGTGGTAAATTGATTACCAAAGGTGTAAGGTGTGTTGGCAGTAATAGTATAATTTCTTTTTACAATTCCTGTAACATCTCCGGTTCCTGCTGTTGTGGCTGATGGACCCATGAACAAGGTAAATGAGGAAAGAGAACTGTAATCCGTATAATAATTCGGACTTGTACCGGTTCTTCCTGGATAAGTTCCATAATTGGTTACCATTTCCAGCAAACCTTTAGTTGCCGATGGATTTGCCGCAGCCAGGTTTAGCACGCCATTTACCGTAATATCACTTCCTGCAGTTACGCCGCCAGAGGCGTTAATCGTAAGATTGTTAACACCTGCAACTGTAAAAAAAGTAGCAGGAAGCGCAATGGCTGTGGCATTTGCAAAAACAAGTTCTGCTAAAGCGTTACTGGCGTTAACGCTTCCTGTGGTTCTGGTTGGCGAGCTTCCGGAATATGTAAAAATGGTTGCCCCAACCGTTAAAACACCGCTTGTTAAAGTCAATGCTGCTGAAACTGTCAAGTCTCCACTTAAAGCAACGCCGCTGGAATTGGCAATTTCAAGCCCGGCAATTGTGTTGCTTACAAAGGCTTCCGCCGGAATTGTCTGAATGGTAGAACCGGCAAATTTAACTACCGATGAGGTCGTTGAGGTGTTTATCTTTCCGCTGCTTGTAAAATTCAGGCTACCGTTTACAGTTAGCGTTTTGCCGTTCACCACCAGGTTTTTTGAGCTGCCATTGGATGTGTTACCAACCGTTCTGTTTGCATCCAAAACACAATCCCTGTCAGGGCTGGTGGCAAAAATAATGTCAGATCCGGAAGAAGGAACAGCATTGCCAGCCCAGTTTGAAGCTGTATTAAAATCAGTGCTGGTTGTACCCTGCCAAACATTTCCATTTTGTTCCAAAGCACCCATTTTGGGGGTTGTTAAATGTCTTGTTATATTGTAATAATCGGTGGTTATGCCTGAAATGGTAGTACCTGGCAATGTTGCCGCTGGATAATAGTTTATTGCCGAGGTCCCACCAGCACTGGATAACTGAGGGTCAATATTCAAACTTTGTCCGTCTCCACCTGTTGCCGCTCTCAATGTTGTAAGATCAGACTTATCTACACCTAAATAGCCCAAAACACCATTTGTTCCGGTTACCCAGTAATCGTTGTAATTATTGGTCAGACTAGCAGAAGCTTGTAAATAAATGGCATAATGCTTTCCTCCACCTGAGCGTGCATTGAACAAAACATTGTTCCGATAATCCCGTGTTCCGGTGTATTGGTTTCTCATGGCGCAGGTTGTTGAAGCACCTGATAAAACGGCTCCTCCCAGATAAATTGTATTAAAATAAACATACCTGGTTAAGGAAGTCCAGCGATTCCGCAACAATCAAATTTTACTTTACGAATAACCGAAGTGCTGCAAACTATTCATAGCTATTGCTATCCGCGAGATTGCAGTTTGTAAAATCATTATTAGTAAAAAGTTTACCTCCTTTCCTGGTTTAAAT
>CAJATL010000131.1 GCA_903944895.1 uncultured Bacteroidota bacterium | reverse complement strand
TTCCCGCCAAAAGTGTTGTGATTTCGGCGATTTTTGTTTTTGGATAGCTTTCCTCAGGCTTGATGCTCGAAGCGTTTTGGTAATCTGATTTTGCTAAATCGTAATTCTTAGCTCCAAATTCCTGGTCAGCTTTGGCAATGGATGACTGGTAATTTTGCTCGGTTTGCTGGATTCCCGCCAAAAGTGTGGTGATTTCTGCGATTTTTGTTTTTGGATAGCTTTCCTCAGGCTTGATGCTCGAAGCGTTTTGATAATCAACTTTAGCTAAATCATAATTTTTTGCCGAAAATTCCTGATCGGCTTTGGCGATGGCGGACAGGTAATCTTGCTCGGTCTGCCGGATTCCGGTTAATAAAGCTGAAATTTCGGCGATTCTTGCTTTGGGGTAACTTTCGTCAGGTTTTAAGTTTGATGCATTCTGATATTCTGATTTTGCTAATTCGTAGTTTTTTGCTCCAAATTCCTGATCGGCTTTGGTAATTGCAGCCTGAAAATTCTGTTCGGTCTTCTTGATGGCTTCAATTAAGGCCGCTATTTCGGCGATTTTTGTTTTTGGATAGCTTTCCTCCGGTTTAATGGTCGAAGCGTTTTCATAGGCTGATTTCGCCAAATCGTATTTTTTAGCCGTAAATTCCCGGTCCGCTTTAGCAATGGCGGCCTGATAATTCTGCTCAGTTTGCTGAATGCCCGCCAAAAGTGTGGTGATTTCTGCAATTTTTGTTTTGGGATAGCTTTCTTCAGGTTTGATCTTTTCGGCTCCCTGAAATGCAGACAAAGCCTGACTCAGTTTTTGCTCACCATAATATTTATCGCCATCCACAAGAAATTGCGCATACTGCTTATCCTGTAAATCGATGTTGGCAAGCAAATTTTCGATTTCGTTGATCTTAGCTTTGGGGTAAGATTCGGAAGGTTTAATTTTTAGAGCGCTTTCATAACTGGTGCGGGCTTCGGAATATTCACGGCTTCTGAAAAAACCATCACCTGCCATAACAGCCTGGTCGTATGATTGCTGCCGTGCTTGCTCTTCACCTGCTAATTTTGCATTTGTTTCGTCGATTCTGCCGATCATACTTTGCGGGTATTTTTCGTCAGGCTTTACCGACTGTGCCTGCAAATAGGCTGTCTTTGCCTTTTCATATTCCTTGTTCAGATAAAGCTCATCGGCTTTTTCGATAGCTTTCTGGTAATCCGCAATCGTGGCGGTTATCTTTTTAATCTCAGCGATTTTAGCAGTCGGAACACTTTCACCAGGCTTCAGGGTTAAGGCAGTTTCAAATTCGGTGATAGCCAGTTCATACTTTTTCTCACTATAGTATTGTGTTCCTTTTGTAATGGCACTTTGATAGTTTTTCTCCAGGTTCTCATTTTTTTTAATCAATGCGTGAATCTCAAAAATCTTGTCGGTGGCATATTTTTGGTCGGGCAAAAGGTCGTTGGCAGTTTTGTAGGCTTCGAGGGCTTCAGCATATTTGTTGCTTTTATAGAGGGCATCCGCTTTGGCGATGGCTTGCTTGTATTCCCCGTCAACCGGGTCAACAATGCCGAGAATTTTGTTTATTTCACCAATTCTGGTTTTGGGATGGCTTTCGCCTGGCATTAATTTCTGGGCATCCTGAAAGGCAACTTTAGCTTCGTTGTACTTCTTTTCGAAGAAGAGTTTTTCAGCCTGATTGAGCGTCTGGTTGTATTTTTCCTTATTATCGGTAGCCTGCGCCAGAGCAAGGTTTGAAATAAAGACAACGAAAACTGCGAGAAATAAAAACTTACGGGAGCATTGTTTTATAAACAGCATGCAAAAGGCTTCTTAGTTGAAAAATGAATTATTTAAAGTATAACAACTTACTTGAAGTTATGTTAATAACTGATGGATGATAACAATTTTACTATTAACATACTTGAAGCTAAAATATTGTTTTAAAGCGAATACCAACCTTTTTGGCAGCCCTTTACGATTGCAGAATTGATCCATCCACGATAGTGAGTTTGCGGTCGGCCATGTTAGCAAGCTCCTGGTTGTGCGTAACAATAATGAACGTTTGGTTAAATTGTTCTCTCAGATCGAAAAACAACTGATGAAGTTCGACTGCCGATTTTGAGTCGAGGTTTCCTGAAGGTTCATCGGCAAGAATAACAGCCGGGTCGTTAATGAGCGCACGTGCTACAGCGAGGCGCTGCTGCTCTCCTCCCGACATCTCGCTGGGTTTGTGGGTAAGCCGGTGATCAAGTTTCAGATATTTCAACAGCCGAACGGCCTTTTCCTCGGCCTCATGGCGCGATACTCCCTGAATAAATGCAGGAATACAAACATTTTCGAGTGCTGTAAATTCGGGTAATAAATGATGAAACTGAAACACAAAACCGATGTGGCGATTTCTGAAATCAGACAACTTCCGTTCCGGCAATTTACTGATCTCATCATCATTATAAAGAATCTTGCCTTCATCAGCCCTGTCGAGCGTTCCGATGATGTGGAGCAAAGTAGATTTCCCTGCTCCTGAGGCACCTACAATCGAAACAATCTCACCTTTTTGTATGGTGAGATCGATACCTTTTAAAACCTGAAGACTGCCGTAGGATTTGTGAATATTTTCAGCTCGAATCATTGATTAGTTTTTGGCAAAAGTATAGAATTTTGACTTGACGCACCCGGTGTGTTTTTCCTGGTAAGATTTATCTCATCTTTAAAAAGGCGCTGTATTTCAAAATTGACCACATCATAAGTAGCGCGGCTAATTTAAAGGTTCCTTTTCTGTAAAAATTGTTAAAGTAGTTTTAAAATGGAGTCCCCGAAATTTAGCCGGAAAGGAAAAATGATAAATTTGCAGGCTATAATAATCATCACCATTTAAATCAGATAAAACGATGAATCTCCACGAACATCAGGGAAAATTAATCCTGAAAAAGTATGGCGTAACAGTGCCGGATGGCAGCATTGCCGAGTCGCCCGAAAAAGCCATGGAATTTGCAAAAGTATTACAGGAAAGAACCGGAACTGACAAGTGGGCGGTAAAAGCCCAGATTCATGCCGGTGGAAGAGGTAAAGGTGGTGGAGTAAAAATCGCTAAAAGCCTTGATGAAGTAAGCAAATTTGCCGATCAGATGATTGGAATGATGCTGATTACCCCACAAACAAGCGCAAAAGGAAAATTGGTGCGCAAAGTTCTGATCGAACAAAACATTTATTACCCGGGAAAATCGGATGTAAGGGAATTTTATATGAGTTTCCTTTTAAACCGTAAAACCGGGCGCAACATGATCATCTATTCGCCACGCGGAGGAATGGACATCGAAAAAGTTGCAGAAGAAACACCGGACCAGATTTTTACCGAAGAAATCGATCCAAAATTTGGTTTACTGGATTTCCAGGCCAGGAAAATTTCTTTTAACCTGGGATTAAGCGGCGAAGCCTACAAACGCATGGTAGTTTTTGTGAAAGCGCTCGAAATTGCTTACAACGAATCGGATGCTTCACTTTTCGAAATTAACCCGGTAATCAAAGCTGCCGATGACAAAATTTATGCTGCCGACTGTAAAGTTACCATTGATAATAATGCATTGTTCAGACATCCCGATATACTCGAACTCCGCGACCTTGCCGAGGAAGACCCCATGGAAGTTGAAGCAAGCCGTTACGATCTGAATTTTGTGAAATTAGACGGAAACGTTGGCTGCATGGTTAATGGCGCAGGTTTGGCCATGGCCACGATGGACATGATTAAAATGTCGGGAGGGGAACCAGCCAACTTCCTGGATGTAGGCGGTTCGGCAAATCCAAAGCGCGTTGAAGAAGCTTTTCGTATTATTTTAAAGGACCCCAACGTAAAAGCCATTTTCGTAAATATTTTTGGAGGAATCGTCCGTTGCGACAGGGTTGCACAAGGAATTGTGGATGCCTATAATAATATTGGAGTAATCAATATTCCGATAATTGTGAGGTTGCAGGGAACCAACGCAGAAGAAGGCAAAGAACTCATTGATAATTCGGGATTAAAAGTTCATTCGGCGATTGCACTCGAAGATGCTGCCCGTTTGGTGAACGAAGTTCTGAAATAAGATTTCAAGATAAGATCAAGTCAAAACCTGCAATCGAACAAAAATTGCAGGTTTTTTTATTCATTCGCCGAAACTCTTTCTTATGAAACTCTATCAAACCGTCAACAAGGTTGAAAAGCTTTTTACAATCCTCGGTAAAGATTTAAACCGTTTCCAGGATGCTTCCAAACTTGGCTGTCTGCCTGGTTGCGGGCTTTGCTGCCACAAGGCCGACATTGAAGCTTCGGTGCTTGAAATGCTGCCATTTGCTTATCATCTTCTTAAGAAAAACAAAGCAGCCGTATTTTATGAAAAACTCCTGCCCAGGATGAATGAGCCCATTTGTGTGCTTTTAGCACCGGTTTTAACCGAGCATTCAGAAGGTTTCTGCACCGACTATAAAAACCGTCCGCTCATATGCCGGCTGTTTGGATTTTCGGCTATGCTCAATAAAAGTCATAAACCGGTTCTGGTCACCTGTAAAATTATTAAAGAAAGTGATCCGGTGAATTACGAAATTGCAGTGATTTCGATCGAAAACGGTGGTTATGTGCCGCTTATCAGCAATTATTTTTCTCAACTAAGAAACATCGATCCTGACCTTGGTACCAAAATGCTGACCATAAACCTGGCTATGGTAAAAGCTCTGGAAATTGTGCTAAACTATTACAGCTATCGGCGTAAGCCAAAAAACTCGGGCTGAGCAGGTTGAAGAAAAATGCTTTTTAATCCTCGAACAATTCGCGATGCCTCACGTAATGCCTCCATTTTTCCAAAGCTTGCTGCATGTCTGGTGGCAAAAGTGTTTCAAAAAATAATTTTTCCTTGGTGCCTGGATGTACAAACCCGAGTGATTGGGCGTGCAGGGCCTGTCGGGGCAGGATTTTATAACAGTTTTGGATAAATTGCCGGTATTTATTAAAGGTGGTTCCTTTTAAAATCTGGTCTCCGCCATAGCGGGCGTCATTAAAAAGCGGATGACCCATAAAACGCATGTGTGCCCTGATTTGATGAGTCCGGCCGGTTTCGAGGGTACATTCTACCAATGTTACATAGCCGAAGCGCTCGATAACTTTATAATGCGTTACCGCATGTTTTCCCTGATCTCCCTCCGGAAAAACAAACATTTGCAGCCGGTCTTTGGGATTTCGTGCGATATTTCCGGTAATCGTTCCTTCGGATTCTTTAACATCGCCCCACACCAGCGCCACATATTTGCGATCGATGGTATGATCGAAAAATTGCTTGCCCAATTTTGTTTGAGCCATTTCGCTTTTCGCGATCAGCAAAACGCCCGAGGTATCTTTATCGATACGGTGTACCAGCGAAGGCACAACTTCATCTTCACCTCTTTCCCTAAAATACCATCCCAGCGCATTCAACAAAGTGCCGGTATAATTTCCGTGGCCGGGATGAACAACCATGCCCGCCTCTTTATTCACCACAACAAGATCATCATCCTCAAAAATGATCTCGAAAGGAATATTCTCCGGAAGGACCTCAAAATCCCTTACCGGATTTGGCAGTAAAATGGAGATGATATCGGCAGGCTTAATTTTATAGTTTGGCTTTACTGGAGCCTCATTTACCAGGATATTTCCTGCTTTTGCTGCATTTTGGATTTTGTTGCGCGAAACATGCTCAAGCCGGTTGAAAAGGAATTTGTCGATTCGCAGCAAACTTTGTTTTGGGTCAACAACAATGCGGTAGTGCTCATAAAGTTCGTCGGTTTCCTCGCCAACCTCAGGGATAAATTCATCCATACTGTTTGTAATAAAAGCTTTTGCTGATTAAAGAAATTTTGAAAATAGGATGATTAACGATGAAAGCATTATTTAGAAATGATGAGCTTTTCAACCATCGTCTGTCCGCTGTAACTGTTGTTAATCCTCACGATGTAAACACCTTCGTTAAGATGCGAAAGGTTGATTTGTGGCTGATACAAGGCAGCGAAAACTTTTTGCCCGAGCAGATTAAAAACCTCCACGACCATTTGCGACACGATTTCATCCTTGAGATTTACTATTTGAGGATCGATTTCTCCTTTGGTGTATTCACAGAATTTTAGCTCGATAATACCGCTGCGACAAGGGTTTGGTGCAATCCTGAATAAATCGGCTGAAGTAGATTTTTGAACCGGAACTTCGATGAGATTTTTCCCTAAAATGGGCCTGATGAGCAGCGAACCTTTGTAACTGGTCCGGTCCCATGCGCCGGTGGTATTATAAAAAATATGGCTGCTGGCATCGTTATATGAATCGAACCCAACATTAAGGTTATGATAGGTTTCCTGAATCCATCCCACATAAAAAGTTCCCTGGACTGGCACCGCCGAATCGAGATAGTATGTATGAAACTGGTAAAGATTATCGCTAAACACAGGTTTTTCGTTTTCCTGAATATAAACCAGGTCGCCGGGAGTGCCATTCAAATCCTTCCAGATGGCCAGGTTAAAAAACTGTTCGTTGGCATTGGTGAGGGTTTTGTTAAAGAACATCTCTATAGCCCGCAAAGTATCCCTTTGGCTCAGGGTAAACTGGTAGGCCAGTTTTGCACCGGCCGGTGTTAATCCATAACCAAACTCTGGAGTACCGTCATCGTAAGCATAATAATTCGAGAATTTCTGCCGCATTTGCACCGTATCTCCAAGACCAGCAACGGTTTCGATGGGAATGAGATAATGAATTATATCAAAATAAGCGCTGTCGCGCGAACCAAACGGCGGGAAAATTCCATTCACCGGCGGATAGGCAAATGGAAGATAAGTTACAAAACCATATTCGCTAAAAACTTCAAGACTATAATTACCACCGGAATAATCGTAAACCAAACCTCCGGCATCATCAAAAACTTCATACGAATAGGAAGCCGTTTCGTTGATTTTATCCAGGTTACTGATGTACATTTCGAAACCGCCTTTCATAACATTGGTCGGGTCGTTGCGGTATTGCGAAAACGGCATAGCCGAAAACTCAGATAAAAATGATGGTGCCCTTTCAACAAAAGTAATGTCCTTGTAAGTTGTATCGCCTTTACTGCGTCCGATGTTCAGATAAATATAATCCACATTCCAGTAATCACAGTTACTCTGCCAGCTTTGCAGATTGTCGCTGGCGATGCTGGCATAATTATAAAACCTGAACTGGAAGTCATTCCTGAAAAAGCGTTCATCTTTTATCGGAACCAAAACCTGTTTGAAATAATCAGAATCATTTTTTACCCTGAAGGTATCCAGCGGCATGCCCTCACTGCTCCAGGCCCATTCCCACACCGCTTGCGGAACAAAAACCGAATCGCAGGGCAAAGTCACATAATCCGTGAAATATAAAGTATCAAATACCTGTGTCCACCAATTTTCATCGCAGGGGGAGGATAATTTATCACCGGGAAAAATGGTATCCGTATCACCAATAAAAATACTTACCGGAACCTCAATTGAATCGATGTACGAAAACACCGAATCGGTAGTAAAATGTCCAAATTCCAAAACCAGCGAATCCAATGGCTGTGGGTCGTTGCCCCTACCCTGTGGCTGGTAATAAAAGCTCAAATACACCGAGTCGGCCGGGGTAATGGCCCGTTTTGAGGGTAGAAATATTGAGTCGAGACGAATAGGTTTGGATGTTAAAACATCAGACAGAAATTGAAGTGGGTTTGCATCTCCATAAATATCTCCTTTGGCATCGATAGCATCGAAGGTTGCTGCGCCCCAACTTGGCGGAAATACAGGAAAATCGGTATTAATAAACACGTTATTGTCCATCCAGCGTGAAGTATCCGGAAAAACACCCTTCTGCTTAAAATCGTCAAAAAAAGGAAGGTTTATCGGAGCGGTGTAAACAATTTTGTACGACTTAAAATCTTTGGAAGACAGGGCTTGCTTGATCACCGGGTTTTCGCCGGGCATAGTAAGCATTTCCTGGCTTATCCCGTTAAGGGCAAGCATAAAACCAAGCCATATGATGAAAAAACTTCTTCTCATTTTTCGTCTTAAAATAAAGTGTCTTCGCTAAGACTATCGCTGACGATGGTGTCAGCCTCCATGGATTTTATCAACCTGTCAAAATCGAAATCAAGATCCGACTTAAACCAAAGGTCAACGGAAGCACCTGGAACCAAAACTGTATCGGCCCGGGTAGTTGGCGATTGCATATAAACCCTTGAATGCAGTTTATCCTTTTCATCAAAATAAGTAACATTCCCAACATTAAGCATTGCATTGTTCAGGAAATCAAAGGCTTCTTCTTCTGATTTCCCAATCAAAAACGGAACAGAAATTATTTCGGCTTCGAGACCTTTCCCTAAAACCAACTGAACGGGCGAACCTTTTTGTAGCATAACCCCTGGCTGAATGCCGGATCCTTCGTATTTCTGACCGAGAACAGCATTTTTAGCAAAATGATCAACATATTCGAGGGTTCCGATTTTCAGACCTGCCGATTTAACGATGTTAAGCGCCTGCCTCAGCGACAGGTCAACCAGGTTGGGCATTGCAACCATTTCGGGCTGCGATGAATTGATCGTTAAATAAACCTTGCGTCCCTTCTTAACCATCGAACTTGCAGGTGGATCCTGCAAAACAACAGCCCCTTTTTCATAACCGTCGTCAAAGACTGAGTCGATCACCAAAAATTCAAAATTTGCATCCGGATCTGCTTCATTTATCTGGCTTACCTGCACACCTAACAGGTTGGGAACCATTATTTCATCGCCATGCCTGGTGTAACATCCAATAAATCTGAAGGTAAACCAAAACAAAAGTAAAATGGCAAGTGAAGCAATAATGAAATGCTTAACAAACGGTTTACTGGTTATTACGTCTAAAATTCGCATTCGTGAAACAAGAATAAATGATAACGGATATTCAACATGCTGACAGGCAATATGTCAACTTTTTTACTTTGCTAATAACATGAAAAGAACAAAATTATTGCCGCTTTTGGCGGCAAAGATATGAAAACTCTGAGAGCCGGAAATCCATCACTGAATGCCTTTGGAACAAAATTTTGTTCCCTGCGTTAGTTTTCATCTATTTTTGCAGCGTTAAATCAAGTTTATGAAAAAGAAAATTGCAATAGTGGCAGGCGGCGATTCAGGCGAATATGGAATTTCGATTAAAAGTGGCTGCGTAGTAAGCAGCACCATTGATCCTGAGAAATATGACGCTTTCCTGATCCAGGTTAAAGGAAAAGACTGGTTTTTTGAAGTGGATGGCAAACGTTTTGCAATTGATAAAAATAATTTCAGCCTGACTACAGATTCCGAAACCGTGCATTTTGATGCTGTATTCTGCGCCATACACGGCACTCCCGGCGAAAACGGCAAATTACCAGCCTATTTTGAAATGCTGAATATTCCTTGCACCTCCTCCGATTCGATAACCTCCGCGCTGACTTTCAATAAAAATTTCTGCAACAGGGTCGTAGCCAGTTGGGGAGTTAATGTGGCTAATTCGTTACAATTTTATAATGATGGTTCAGCAAAACCTGAAAATATTCTCGCCTCGTTAAAACTACCTTTGTTTGTAAAACCCAACTGCGGCGGATCAAGCGTGGGCATGTCGAAGGTGAATAAACCTGAGGAACTTGACGAAGCGATTAAGATTGCTTTCCGCGAAGACACCCAGATCCTGATCGAAGAATTTGTTCCGGGACGCGAACTTACCTGCGGTGTTATGCAGCATCAAAACAAGATGATCGTTTTTCCGGTGGTTGAAGTTATCAGCAAAAAGGAGTTTTTTGATTATGAGGCCAAATACAATCCGGCACTTTCACAGGAAATCATCCCCGCTCCCATCACAACAAATCTCGAGATAAAAATCAAGGAAACCTCGGCATTTCTTTACAAAAAGCTCAACTGCAAAGGCGTAGTAAGGTTTGATTATATTTATTCGGACAAAAGCCGTAAACTTTTTTTCCTTGAGGTCAACACCGTGCCTGGACTTACCAGAGAAAGCATTGTCCCGAAAATGGCCCGTGAAATGGGGATTACTTTACAAGAATTATTCACCATGCTGATCGAAGATGCAATCTGGAGAAAGGAAGGGGATTGAGGATTGAGGATTGAGGATTGAGGATTGATGATTGATGATTTGGGATTTTATCCCTTTAAACGCTGACAGGTCCTGCGGACGCTGTCAGGTTTAATCCAGCCCACTGCCGACTTTGCTTACTTTCATCTAACCTGTCATGAATTTGGTGATAATTAAGCACATAGAGAAAGTTGTTTTTCTGTTAAAAGCAGCTTTCTTCTAAGATAATCCAGTTTCTTTTCGAGGTTATTTTGGGTTTTTCGTTGTTCAAGTGATT
>CAJATL010000130.1 GCA_903944895.1 uncultured Bacteroidota bacterium | reverse complement strand
GGGTCGTAGAAGAAATGAGACAGTTGATATTAAAACAAATGCTTCAGCATAGAGAACCAAACAGAAAATTTGAAAGACGAACAAAACAAGGAAAATATCGCAAATATAAATAATTATACTATGTTAGCGCCATTACTCTCCAAAAGGAGAGGGGGAGCCAAGGCTCCTGAGATTTGTAAAATTGCTTGGCAACGTGTTTTACGCCAAACAAAAAGTCCAAATCCCACGAACTATCGCTCCCCTCTCCGCCGGCTGGCGGAGAAGGGCCGGGGGTGGGGTCTTATCTCAAAATTCCTTTTGTTGTTAATACTTTTTGCCCACTGGTAAGTTTTGCAACCACAAAACCTTTACAGTTAAGTTCCATGGTCGAAAGTTCGCTCAAAACCATCGTTTTGCTTATCAACTTTTGGCCGGAAACATTGAAAATGTCCACCAAAGCAGTTTGTCCGGTAAGTTCAGGTGCTGTGATGTAGAGTGTGTTTCCGGAAATCCACATTTTGTTGGTTTCGGCATTAATTTCATCCACACCAATCGTTCCTCCAAAAACAAGTTTAAAACGGTTAGCGCCATTTTCGGAATTGTGGTTGAAGGTGTAAACCTGCTGGTTGCGAAGATTGACGGTTTGGTTGGTGAGTTCATCTTTAAGGAAGATAGTCACGCTGGCATCGAAACTTTCGATATTTGTAAAAGTGAAAGTTACCGGCTGATTTGCCTTCATCTCAAAATTCATGGGCACGGTGTAAGCCGTTTCAAGGTATGGCAGGCTGTTGATGGCCAGCATTTCGTTGTCGGTGGCCAGGGTGTAAAGTTGCGGAGCGCCATCGGTGCCATACATTTTCCAGGCATCAAAGTCGGTATCGGCGGAGGTTGTGGCATTTTCGGTAAACCGCACCACTGCTTCATCTTTAAAATTATTGGCTTCAGCGCTGATGCGAAGCAAGTCGGGAATGACCTCGCCATCTTTGAAAAATGGCTTGCTGTTGTGAACACGGACATCGTCAGTCATCGTTAAAACCGGAGAAGCGCCGATGGCTTTTACAAAGAAAGCCTGACCTGCCGGAATGTACCGCGAACCTCCATTAGTGCCAACTCCAAGAACATAAGCGGCATAATTACTTCCTCCTGACGGCCAGATATAAACCGAATTGGCAATTTTGGCAGGATCTTTTGTCCAGCCTGGAGCTGCTCGCCAATCAATTGCCGAAGGATAAGGATTTGGCACTAAGTTATTTCCGGAACCGGCATAAACGACTGTTGGGCTGAAACTCCCTGCATTCATGGGTCCGGTTAAGATGTAAGTATGTGTAGCTTCCGGCGAATAAACCATGTAACCTTTGGTTTCGTAAAGAATAGTGCTTGTCGAATTTCCCAGGCTATTCCAGGCATTTCCGGCAACATTAAAATCGTAGAGATAACCTCCTAAAAAAAGGTTGGAAGTTGAGTTTGTTTCCGGTGTAAGCGGCACCGAAACCAGATGATACATATTGGCCGAAAGGCTTGGACTGCCTGTAATGTACCGTTGGATAGTTGCATTAACTCCGTTGGTAGCCTGGATAAGTGAACTTGTTCCATCAACCGTAGATAGCAAAATCAGCCCATCGGTGCCTTTTGCATTTGTAAGTGTACCGCTCACTGTCAGATAACTTGCAGGGGTAAGCGTGAGGGAGGCATCAGCCTGAATTTTCAGGTTGGCCATGGTGGCCAGGTTGGTGGCACTTTCGCTTTTCAGCGTAAAGCTGCCGTTGCTTAGCACCCAGTAACTGCCGCCTTGTTTAACAATGTGTGCGCCATTGTTGTAGATAGTGCTGGTACCCTGGGCAAAGCCGGCACTAATGGCAAAAAACAAGCATAAACTTGTAAAGATTTTTCGTAGCATAAAATAATTTATTTGGTAAAAAAACAACTGAATAAATAAATTTCAGGCAAGGACAGCGACTCCTTTATTTTGGCGGGAAATTCGTTCAAAGTTAAGTTTTATTAACATTGCAAACGCTTTTAAACCGAATTTTTTTTTGAGTTTGTTCAGGTGGCTGGAAATGTGATTTTTAAGTAAAAAAAAAACCGGCTTTAGCGCAATGACTAAAGCCGGTTTTGAAATGATTAATCTTTAAAACACAAATCTACTTTGTATCCTCCTTGTCATCTTCCACAAACTTCCATCCTCCGATCATCGAAGAAGTTACGCCTGTGCGTTCGATGTAATCGTGATAAAACACGAGGTAAACATGCACCATCGCAAAAAGTATGAAAAACCACATCAGGATATGATGAATCTGGCGGGCCATAAAATCACCACCCAAAATAGGAATAATCCAGGCAAATAACTGCGGGAAAAACGAATTGCTCATCGCTGCGTAAAGCCCAAATCCGGTCAGGCTCTGAAAAGCAAAAGCCAGAAAGGTCAAAAAATAGGTAAAAGCAGCAAGATTGTTATGCCCCACCGTCGAAAACCTCTTGTTGGTTATTTGCAGGATATCCACTTTCAGCACACACAAAATCTCCTTCCATTGCGATTTTTTATATGGAATAAAATTGTACCAGCGGGCATACTTGTTTCCCACAAAACCCCAGTAAGTCCGGTACACAAAGTTGAAGAAGAACACAAAGGCTGCAATAAAGTGAATGAATCTTACAGTTCCGAACCAATAACTGAACGAGGCTTCGGATGCGCTTTGAATAGCCGGGGGTCTGCCTATCAGGTACCCGGTTACACAAAGAACAACTATGCAAAGTGCATTTATCCAGTGATAGAAGCGTACAGGCAACTCCCACACGTATCGCTCACTGATTACGGGTTTTTTAGCTGAATTTTTCATAGTGTCAGGCTAAAAGGTTTTAACTTGATGAACGTACTTGCCTTTGTTGTCGTACAAGTGAACGGCACAAGCTAAACAAGGATCGAAGGAATGGATGGTCCTCAGAATTTCGAGTGGATTTTCAGGATCAGCAATCGGTGTTCCGATAAGGGCTGCTTCATAAGCCGAAAGATTTCCATTCTGATCGCGCGGCGAAGCATTCCATGTACTTGGCACAACCAACTGGTAATTATCGATAAGTTTATCTTTAATTCTGATCCAGTGGGCAAGCGCGCCACGCGGAGCTTCGGTCATTCCAACGCCCTTTGCTTCCGATGGCCAGGTTTCGGGATCCCATTTGTCGGCAACAAAAGTACGGGTATCTCCATTTTTGATATTTGCCAGCAACTGATCATAAAATTCTGTCGACCATTTGGCTACCAGAACCGATTCCAGTCCGCGGGCAGCAGTACGTCCGAGTGTTGAGAATAATGCCGTTACCGGAACGTCTAATTTCTGAAGGGCATAATGAATCACTTCTTTATATTCATCTTTTCCTGAGGCATAGCCTACCAGCATTCTCGACAAAGGACCAACTTCCATGGCATGACCTTTCCATCTCGGCGTTTTCAGCCAACTGTATTTTTCACTAACATTCAGGCTTTCGTATGGTGGTTTTGGGCCGGTATAGTTTAGTTTTGTTTCACCTTCCCAAGGATGTTTCGAGCCTTTATCGCCATCGGAATAGTCGTAATATGAGTGCGCAATCTGTTCCTGAATCTGGTCGGGATCGGTTCCGTCAACCGGAATAACTTCGCTGAGGTTGCGATTCATGATAATTCCACGGGGGAATTTAAAACTGCTCACATCTTCGTAACCGTTTGTCGGTAAATCGCCATAGGCAAGGTAATTGCTTATCCCGCCGCCGATGGCGCCCCAGTCGCTCTTGTAAAATGATGCTACTGCCAGCAGGTCAGGAATATAAACCTGATTGATAAAATCTTTTGCCTGGGCAAGCAGGGTTCCGACATACGCCAGACGCTCTGCATTAAGTGCGTTGCTTTCTTCGATATTTATCGCGCATGGCACACCACCAACGAGGTAGTTGGGGTGAGGATTTTTCCCACCAAAAATGGTATGGACTTTAACAATTTCTTTCTGCCATTCGAGTGCTTCCAGATAGTGAGCAACAGCCATCAGATTGGCTTCAGGTGGAAGTTTGTATGCTGAGTGACCCCAGTAGCCGTTGGCAAAAATACCAAGTTGGCCACTTTCGACAAACTTTGCAACCCGTTTTTGAACGTCTGAAAAATATCCTGGCGAACTTCTTGGCCAGCTTGAAATGCTTTGTGCCAAAGCCGAAGTGGCAGCCGGATTTGCTTTGAGTGCCGAAACAACATCAACCCAGTCCAAAGCATGAAGGTGGTAAAAATGTACCACATGATCCTGCATGTATTGCGTACAAAACATCAGGTTGCGGATAAGTTCGGCATTGGGCGGGATGGTAATTTTTAGTGCATTTTCAACAGTTCTTACCGAGGCCAAAGCATGCACCGTTGTGCAAACGCCGCAAACACGCTCTGTAAAAGCCCATGCGTCGCGCGGATCGCGGCCTTTAAGAATCAGTTCGATTCCGCGCACCATCGTGCCTGAGCTGTAAGCGTCGACTATTATACCATCTTTAATTTCTGCCTCTATTCTGAGATGTCCTTCAATTCGTGTGATTGGATCTACTACAATTCGTTGTCCCATGGTTTTTCTGTATTAAATGTTTTCATCATTACTTTCTTCCTGACCTTCAACAATCTGCTTGTGTTTGCGGATGTTGGTAGAAATGGCGTGAGCTGCAATGCCAACGCCTGTTACAACGCCAAGGCCAACACCAATTTTATCGGCAGTGTCTTCGATACCGAATCCCGGGAAACTCTGCAAATGCTGATAAAATGGGCCATTATCCCAGAAATTTGCTTCGCTGCAGCCAATACATGGATGGCCTGACTGGATTGGAAAACTAACTCCGTTATTCCATTTAATTACACCGCATGAATTGTAGGTATTTGGACCGCGACAGCCCATTTTATAAAGGCAATACCCGCGTCTTGCATTTTCATCATCAAACGACTGAACAAACAGGCCGGCATCATAATTCGGACGACGATAGCAGGTATCATGAACGCGACGTGAATAAAATGCTTTTGGACGTCCTAAACCATCGAGTTGAGGAATCCGGTCGAATGTTAAAAGGTGAACAATTACACCTGCCATAACTTCGGCTATTGGCGGGCATCCCTGAACATTAATAATAGGCTTTCCTGTGATCACTTTATGAATTGGTTTTGCTCCTGTCGGATTTGGATCGGCGGCCTGAACGCAACCTGCCGAAGCACAATTTCCCCAGGCAACAATTGCCTTGGCGCCGGCAGCTACCTCTTTAGCAATCGACTCGGCACTTCGTCCACCGATGCAGCAATAACCCTCATTTCCTGTCGGAATTGAGCCTTCGACCAGCATCAGATATTTGCCATGGTACTTTTCCATGGTATCACGCAACGATTTTTCGGCCTGATGACCGGCTGCTGCCATCAAGGTTTCACTGTAATCCAGCGAAATCTTGTCGAGCAGGATGTCGGCCACGATAGGATGTGAAGATCGGATAAATGATTCGCTGCAACAGGTACATTCCTGAAAGTGCATCCAGAGAACAGGAATCCTCGAATTTGTTTCAAGCGCTTTGGCTACCTGAGCCACCCCGCTGGCCTCAAGGCCAAGCATGGCGGCCATAGTTCCGCAAAATTTTAAAAAATCACGGCGCGAATATCCCGCTGCCCTGACTTCTTCATAAATCGTAGGTTTTTTAGTACTCATAAATTGATAATTTAAAATGATTAATTTTCGGTAAGTATTCACGAAATTTAAAGCAATATTCAGGATTTCTCCAGGAGACTATCATTGATGATGCGAACAATCAGAAAGTTCAGAAAAGCCGGCAGTTAGCCGGCCAAATCCTCAGCTTCCAACAGTTCGCCCATTTCTTTAAAAATCTGTAGTGTTTCTGCAGCAGCTTCTTTGTCGATTTTAGTGATAGCCATGCCTGCATGAACCAAAACAAAATCACCTACTTCGGCTTCGGGAAGCCATTCCACACAAGCATTAATCAACGCACCGCCAATGCTCACCTGAGCCATCCTTAATCCTGGAATGCTTTGATCAATTGAGATAATTTCGGTTGGAACTGCTAAACACATTTTTAATCATTTTTTAACTAAAATATCTAGGTATTTAGATACTTTGAAGCTGGTAAAACTACAAACATTTTAATAAAAAACAAATTATTTTTTTCAACGATGCTGAAAAGCCTTGTTTTAGCGGGAAATCACTCAAAACCTTTTAAGATTTCTGTAATGGTATGATATAATTCGGGGAAGATTTCACTGAGTTCCGGGGAGAGTTCCAGCGAAATATCCTGAATTTCCTTCACCGACACCGTTATCAGGTAAATTTTCGGAAGATGATTCAACAGCGCTGCCGATTCGATCAGGTCTTTAAGCCCGATTTCGTGTGAACTTAACGCTTTTGGAAAATCGGAGGCAAATTTTGGCTCGATCACATTTAAGGTTCCTGCAGGAAGGTCATCCAGGGTGGCGTCGATCATGATGATGGTTTTGTAGGTTTCTAAAACCGAAAGAATATAAAATCCTCCGGTACCACCATCCAGAAGGTCAACAAAGTCGGGCAGTTGCTGTTGCTCAAGATATTTTATGGCATGAACGCCGATTCCTTCATCCCCCAGCAGAATATTGCCAATGCCGAGAATAAGTATTCTTTTATGTTCTGAATCCATTTAACCAAAATTTTACTATTAAAATCACCAAAATTCTTAGCATGATTTTTCGGGTTCATCCCTGACGCAAACCCTGAAATTTCATTTGAGAAGCTAAAAGTAAATAAGTTTTGATACAGTGGGCCAAAAAAATACTGGTGCTCATTTCAGAAAAAAATCCTGAACAATGGCACCTTGTTTGGTTCAGGTGCAACTTTCGCGATAAAACTGTGTTAATAGTTAAATTTCAAGATAAGAAAAATATAAAAAATGGCATTTCACCGGATGGATAAACCAGGCCCCGAGCCTGAGAAGAAAAAGATTACCAAAGACGCGCTTAAAAGGATGCTTCGTCTTTTCGGTTTTGTAAAACCTCAAAAATATACCTTTATCCTTGGATTGTTCATCCTTACACTCACAAGCTTAACCTCGCTGGTTTTCCCGATGTTGATCGGAAATATGGTTGATATGGCCAAAACCAGCACGCTGAAGGACATCAACAAAATTGGGTTTGTGCTGGTTGGGTTGTTCATGGTTAATGCGGTGTTATCGTACTACCGGATTTACCTTTTTGCCGTGGTCACCCAAAAAACGCTGGCGCTGCTCAGGCAGACCACCTACAACCATCTTATCCAGTTACCCATGGCCTTTTTTTCAGGACGCAGGGTAGGTGAGCTTAACAGCCGTATTTCGGCAGACATCTCGATGTTGCAGGAAACCTTCACCGACACCATCGCGCAGTTCCTCCGGCAGGTGATTATCATCATTGGTGGTGTAACCATTTTATCGTTTATCTCGCCACAGCTAACTTTATTTATGCTGGCCATAGTTCCGGTGGTTGCGGTTATTGCTAGGTTTTTCGGGACGTACATCCGGAAAATGTCCAAAGAAGCACAAACTTCGGTGGCCGATTCCAACACGATTGTCGAAGAAACCCTGCAGGCCATCACCAACGTAAAATCGTTTGCCAATGAGGCTTTCGAGATGTTGAGGTATAAACGTAAAACCGATGAAGTAATCGAAGTTTCGCTCAAAGGGGCTCGTTGGCGCGGACTTTTTATTTCGTTTATTTTCATGGCGATGTTTGGTTCGGTGGTCGGTGTAATCTGGTACGGCGTTTACCTTGTAAATATCGGTGCCGGAATTACCGTTGGCGATTTATTCAAATTTGTGCTATATACGGTGTTTATTGCCGGTTCGATTAGTGGGATGGCCGATTTTTATTCGCAGATTCAAAAAGCCGTTGGTGCTACCGAAAATCTTTTGGACATCCTTGAAGAGACGCCTGAAAAATTAAATGCATACGAAACCGGGAATAAACCGATTAACCTGGGAGAAGTGATTTTTGAAGAAGTGTCGTTTAATTATCCTTCCCGCAAAAATGTGGAGGTACTCAAAAATATCAGTTTCAGGGTAGCGAAAGGGCAGAAAATTGCGCTGGTCGGACCTTCTGGGGCCGGTAAAACGACCATAGGAGCATTGATGTTTCGGTTTTATGAGCCTTCAACCGGGCAAATTTTAATCGACGGGAAGCCCGCTTCTTCATACAATCTCACAGCCTATCGAAACCGCATGGCACTTGTTCCGCAGGAGGTCATCCTTTTTGGTGGTTCAATCCGCGAAAACATCGAATATGGAAAACCAGGCGCTTCGGAGGCAGAAATTATCCAGGCAGCAAAACAGGCCAATGCTTTCAATTTTATCGAGGGTTTCCCCGAGAAATTTGAAACTGTTGTAGGTGATCGTGGTGTTCAGCTTTCGGGAGGCCAAAGGCAGCGCATCGCCATTGCACGCGCCATTTTGAAGGATCCGGATATTCTTATACTGGATGAAGCTACCAGTTCTTTGGACACCGAATCGGAACGTTTGGTGCAGGAAGCCCTCGAAACCCTGATGAAAAACCGGACATCCATCATCATTGCCCACCGCCTCACCACCATTCGCGATGCCGATAAGATTCTGGTTATTGACGGAGGCGAAGTCAAAGAAACCGGCACCCATGACGAATTGATGATTTTGGAAAATGGGATTTACCGAAATTTGAATACCCGGCAGGTGGAGGCTTTATCTTAAGCAAAATCATGCTTAGTTCTACTTTACTAAAATAAATCTTGCAAAGAATTTGAACCACAATAGGCACAGTAGGGCACATAGTCATCGAAAACAAAGTACTTGCCAGCATTTTTAAAGCTCAATATCTGCCGGTATTTTTACGATTTAAATGGCAAAAATTATTCTGAAAACATTATTTCTACTGTGAACCCCGATAGCTATCGGGGTGCCTAATGTGGTTTATTTAATATTGAGGCAAAGTAGAATTAACCCGTTTTAAATGCTTTAATGGAAATCCCACCTTTCGTTTTCTCCTCTGAATTTTCGAAATGTTAATCTATCGTTAAAAACAGTAATATTTTTGCTTTTCACGAAATAGTGCATATATTTGATTTTTGTAATTAACACATAAAAATTTACGAGTTATGCCAGAAACAGAAGAAACAAAGCCAGCATCCTTTAGCCAGTTAAACCTTTCAGAAGCGCTGCTTGCCCCGTTAAATGCCATTTTTGAGGCACAGGTTCATGCCGCCCGTTCGTTCCTGAGTTTTATCCTTCAGATGGGTTTCAGGCATAAATATACTCCTGTCGATATTAAAAAGCTTGAAGAAGATAAGGAAACCAATAAAGAAGTGCTTGAGACTATTAATGAAGAGCTGGAAGCCAGGATAGAAGTTGAAAGGTTGCGTAAATTGCAGAGAGATGGCACGATTACCGACGAACAATTCCTCGAATTGAAACTGCTGCTCAGCAAATGGGACGACCTTCACTCGCAGGATTTTATTTATATTGATGAGGAAGGAAAGGAAAACTGGGTTTCGATACCAAATCTTGCATTAATACCTGTGAAGCCGCTTTCGATCGATAATGCCAGTTTTCAGTTTAACATGAGCATTAACGATAAATACGAAAACTACAACACCATCAAAGGATCGGCAAAAGCTGACTACGAGCGGCCGTGGTTTCTTATCCAGCCCAAGCGCCTCACGGGAAATATTGCTTCCAAAAGTGCAACGGAAAACCAGGCAACAATCTCCATACAGATCAGCGTAAAAAGTACCGAGATGCCGAATGGCCTTAACCGGTTGCTTACCATGATGAACGAAAGCAGCCGTATTTTACCTGTCGAAAACAGACCCGAAAAAATATAGTATAAATTTCATTAAACATTAAAATTATGGCACAAGACGATCCAAAATCCAAAGCTGCTGAACCAGAGAATAAAATGACTGTTTCACCAGCCGAATTTGAGAAAATACCGCTCGAATTCATCATTGCAACACC
This sequence comes from uncultured Bacteroidota bacterium, assembly GCA_903944895.1. Classification (GTDB taxonomy): domain Bacteria; phylum Bacteroidota; class Bacteroidia; order Bacteroidales; family 4484-276; genus CAJATL01. Next base: position 12,703 of record CAJATL010000130.1, on the reverse strand, counting down.
TTTGCTCACCACCATCAATGCACATAAAATGGCGGCAAACGCAACCCTGGAGTTTATCAATCAGCTTAAAAATACGCCAAATGCTGAGTTTACGGTACAGGTTAAAAATGTTGGAGCCGATGGTAAAGAAACGCTCCAGGACCGCAAGATTTCGGTGCCTTTGCTTTCGATAGTAAAAGTACCGAGCCTGTCCTTCGATTCGTTGGATGTAAGTTTTAATTACAGCATTCAGCAGGTTTACAAAGGATCATCCGAAAAATCGGCCTCGCTGAGAGGTGATATTAAAACCACCGGATTGTTGAGCAAATTTGTAGGAGCAAGTTTTAGCGGTTCCATCGAGAAAAAATCCAGCGAAGAATTATCGACAAGCAGGAGCGGAAACCTCGAAATCAAGATTCATGTAAGCGAATCGGCAACGCCCCCGGGCCTGCAAAAGATTATCGACGCGATGGTGGCAGGAATCAACAACCAAACCGAAGGATAATAATCAGGAAAAGCAAGTAAATGGCCGGCACCGAAAAAAAGTACGATTTAGATTCCTTTTTGTCAGTCATCCTCGGGGAGGTGGTAAAAGCAGATATAACCATGCAGGACAGGCAACTTGACGCATGGAAGCATTTTGCCGACAACAAACCCCGTGGTGGCGTTATCAATGATGATATTGATGATGGCTGGGCGCAGCAGCGTTATCTGACCCTTGATGAAGTGAAATTTAAATTCAATGCCAGGTTGGTGCCGGATAGCTTTTTAAAAAGGATGAAACAAGGCTTGCGGTATATTTTTGGAAAATATAATCCGCAAGCCTTTTATCAAACCGGCGAAATCAATTTTGCCAAATCAGGAGACCCCGATTCTTTTGAAGTGACCATCACGGTGAAACAGCAGGAAGGCGGAAAGATTAAAATCACTTACGAGCCTGCCGATGAACTGACAAAAAAGGTTTTTATAACCAGCCCGTTTTTGCAAAAATATAAATGAGACTGGTCTAAAAAGGTGTCGAATATGAAATTAATTGGGCTAAAGCCCAGAATATCATGAATATCAATTGCCCCGACCTTAAGGTCGGGGCAATTGAAAAACAGCCAGTTTCCTGGCTTTAACCCAAAATCAACAGTTTTTAGTCTGCACTCTTCTGTTAATTGAATAATTCAATGACTTCTAATTTAAATTTAAACACCATACTTCAATTTACTCTTTAACTAAAAAAATATATTGAAAAAATTACTCGTTTTGCTCGTTTTTGCTTTTGCAATACAAAGCAACCTGTTTTCACAATCATGCCTGCCAGAAGGTATTATTTTTAAAGACCAGTGGCAAATTGACAATTTTTCGACCAACTATCCCAACTGTACTGAAATTGAAGGGAGCGTTGAAATCTCATGGCAGGAGATAACCGATTTAAATGGATTGATCAATCTTACATCCATCGGTGGCGACCTTTTAGTATTTTATTGTTCACTAAGCAGTTTATCGGGTCTTGATAACTTAACCACTATTGGCGGAGATCTTTGGATTGAAGATGCCGACGCCCTGCCTAATTTATCCGGACTGGAAAACCTTTCTTTGATCGGTGGTGAGCTTAAGATTAACTACAGCGATGCTCTGACAAGTTTGACCGGACTGGAAAGCCTTACCTCCATAGTGGGGGCTCTTTCGATTTCAGAAAATTATGCATTGGAAAGCATGGAAGGGCTAAATAATTTAACCTCCATTGGGACTCATCTCCAGGTAACAGATAGCCCCGGGCTTATTGATTTATCAGGCCTTGAAAATTTGGTAGAAATTGGAGGGGATTTTCAGATTGGGCAAAACAGTGCGCTGACCGGTTTCTACGGTTTGGCCAATTTAACTACAATTGGTGGTAGTTTTTTGGTAGGCAATTATATTGATGGTAACCAATCATTAACCAATTTATCCGGTTTTGATAACCTTACTTCTATAGGTGGAGACATCAAGATTTGGCACAACAGCGCACTTACAAGTTTATCCGGGCTGGCAAACATTGATGCCGGCTCAATTGATAACCTTATTATTACGCAAAATAATTCGCTTACAATGTGCGCAGCCCAAAGCATTTGTGATTACCTGGCAAATCCAGGTGGCAGTGTTCAGATATTCGAAAATGCAACAGGTTGTAATAATCCACCGGAGGTAGCAGAAGTTTGTGGGATTACAATGCCTTGCCTGCCTCAAGGAAATTACTATTTTTTCGCTCAATCCGAAATTGATAACTTCCAGATCAATTATCCCGGATGTTCTCAGTTATCCGGGGAAGTATTGGTAACCGGCGACGACATCACCAATCTCGATGGCTTCGGCCTGTTAACTTCAATCGAAGGAAACCTGAAAATCGAAAACTGTAATTTCCTTACAGATTTAACTGGACTGCAAAACATTACTTCTATTAATGGAAGTCTTGAAATTCTTGGTAACGATATACTGACTATTGATGCGGGTTTAGAAAACATCAATACTATTCAAGGAAACCTAATAGTTGATGGAAATCCTTCGATTACAAATTTTGCAGGCCTGGCCAGTTTATCGACTATTGGGGGGTCTCTTCAAATAAAATCCAATAGTATCCTGACAAATCTGTCGGGTCTCGAAAACTTAACTTCCATAGGTGGAAGTTTTAGATTGCATAATAACATTTTACTTACTACATTAACGGGATTAGATAATTTAGCTTCTATCGGTGGAAAACTTGAGGTTGTAAGCAACCATGCATTAACCAGCATAGCTCCGCTTGGCAATTTGAATTTTGTTGGAGGTGATCTTGTCATAGGGCCCAGTTCGCAACTTACCAATTTAACAGGTCTGCAAGGCTTAATTTCGTTGAATGGAAATTTTGATGTCCATTATAACTCCGCCTTAACCAGTTTAAGCGGCCTGGATAATTTAACCTACATCGGTGGATATTTTTCTTTTTATCAAAACCATGCACTGAACGACCTTACGGCCCTGATGCAATTAACTTCGATTGGAGGAACCCTCAGTTTTACGACAAATCATTCCCTGACTGGGTTTTCAGGTCTGGGTAATCTGACTTCAATTGAAGGAGACCTGGGTATTTATCACTGCATTGCACTAAGCAGCTTATCAGGCCTCGATAATCTAATATCCATCGGAGGAAACATTAATGTTTCGGAGAACAGCTCCCTTACTAATTTTGCTGGCCTGAACAATCTAACTTCTGTAGGTTGGAATTTTACAATCCGTGAAAACGATTCTCTTACAAATTTGTCGGGATTGGATAAGCTGGCGAATATAGATGGATATTTTTTGATTGAGCGTAACGATTCCCTTTTAAATTTAACCGGGCTTGAAAATTTGACAACTATTGGCGATTACTTATTGATTAGATATAACAACGCTCTAATCAATTTAGCCGGTCTTGAGTCGATTTCTTCAATCAACGGGGACCTTTCAATTTATGAAAACCCTCAATTTCTTGAATTATCTGGATTGGACAATTTGCACGCTATCGGCGGAGATTTAAAAATAAGGAACAACGATATGCTGGAGAGTTTAAACGGCCTAGCCAACTTGTATTCGATTGGTGGAAGTTTAATTATTGGAGATTATTACGGTGGCAACCCATCACTAACCAATATAGCTGGCCTTGGCAATTTAACTTCTATCGGCGACGAAATTTCAATTCATAACAATCCAGTGCTTCCAAATCTTGCAGGATTGGATAATGTGACTTCCATTGGGGGAGATATCAGCGTAAAATTTAATGGTGGATTGACCGACTTGATGGGTTTACGCAATATTGCTTCAAATTCTATCGAAAGTTTGTTTATAAGCAATAACCCTTCTTTGTGTAAATGTGCTGTCGAAAGTATTTGTGATTTTTTAGATAGTTCTACCGGCTGGGCCGATTTCCATTTAAATGCTTCCGGCTGCAACGACCGGCAGGAAGTTGAACTGGCCTGCTTATCCATTTCGGTTGATGAAATAGTTGATAAAGGGGAGCAGGAAGTTGTTAAATGTGTCCCAAATCCTATAAATTCAATTGCCAATATTAACCTGAACCTACCCGATGCCGCTTATGTAAATATCGAAATCTGCGACATCACCGGCAGGAAAATCGCCCACTTGTTCTCAGGAATTTTACAGGCAGGCGAACAACAATTCACCTGGGATGCCAGGGATTTTGATGGCGGAGTGTATTTTCTGAAGGTGGAAAACGATGGCCGGTACCAGGTGAGTAAGCTTCTATTAATGGAGTAATTCAAAGGCTTTCAATTTAAACACATAATTCAATTAATCCTTTAACTAAAAATTATAATGAAAAAATTACTCATTTTGCTCGTTTTTGCTTTTGCAACGCAAAGCAACCTGTTTTCACAATCCTGCCTGCCAGATGGTATTACTTTCAATACTCAGGAACAGATTGACAACTTCCAGGCTGACTACCCGGGGTGTACGGAAATTGAAGGTATTATTGAGATAGAAGGAGCTGATATTACAAACCTGAATGGACTAAGTAGTCTGACGAATTTCGGTGATATGCTTTATATTTATGCAACAAATCTGACAAATCTCTCAGGACTTGACGGTTTAACTTCTGTTAATGGTGGTATCTGGATTCAGTTAAACAATGCCCTGACCACTTTTACAGGTTTACAAAATCTGACCTCAATTGGAGGTGACCTTCTTATCCAGGAAAATCATAGCATAAAAAATTTCATAGGCCTTGGGAACCTGACAACTATTGAACAGGATCTAAGTATCGGATTTAACGACTCATTAGTCAGTTTAATTGGTCTTGAAAGTGTCTCGATTATTGGGAATTTATACATTAGTAGTAACATGGAGTTGACGTCTCTGGCAGGATTGGATAATCTCAATTCAAACATTAACGGAATAGCAATTTCTGAAAATCAATCGTTGACAAGCCTGGCAGGGTTGGAAAATTTAACTTCCATTAATGAAGACCTTTGGGTTTCAATGAACTGGAACCTGGAAACTTTAACCGGGCTAAACAATTTGGAATCCATTGGTGGAGGGCTAAACATTCAGGTTAACCATAGTCTGGCCAACCTATCATCATTATACAGCCTGGTCGCCATTGGTGGAGATCTTTCTATTTCACACAACACCGTTTTGGATAATATCTCCGGGCTGCAAAATGTAACGGAATTCGGTGGTCATGTGGGCTTTTGGGATAATAATAATCTTTTAAGCCTTGAAGGATTGAATAATATCACGGAAATTTCAGGAGGGCTTACAATAAGACAAAATAATAGTCTTGTAAACTTATCGGGCCTTGATAACCTTGGTTCAATTGAAGGAAATCTGAACATTTGGGATAACCAAAATCTTGCAAACTTAACTGGTTTAAGCAGTTTAAATTCCCTGGAAGGTTCGTTCATTATCAAAGGGAATCAATCACTTAGTAGTTTGGAAGGCTTAGGCGAATTTGATTCGGGGTCAGTAATAGATTTAAGCATTTATGATAACGCTTTGCTGTCTGATTGCCATGCCCAGAGTATTTGCGATTATTTGTTATCACCCAATGGAGTTGTTGAGATTTTGAATAATGCACCAGGTTGCAATAATCCCCCGGAAATCGCAAATAGTTGTGGGAATACGTCTTGCTGTTTGCCCTTTGGGAATTATTATTTTTTCACTCAAAATGAAATCGATAACTTTCATGAAAATTACGCTGGTTGTAGTGATTTGGAAGGCGAAATGGAAATAGCGGGAGATGATATTTCAAATTTGTCAGGACTGAGCGAAGTGATTTCTGTAGGTGGAAATTTAAGCATTAGTTATTGCCCAGCCCTTAGCAACCTGAATGGACTGGAAAACCTAACATCAGTTGGGGATTATCTTGTTGTAAAAAACAATGATAGCCTGACAAGTTTATTTGGATTGGATAATTTGAGTACTGTTGGTGGAACTCTTTACATTGTTTCAAACAATGTTCTGCCTGATTTAAAAGGACTGGAAAGCCTTACTATACTTGGCAATAAGGTTTATATTTCATCCAATGCTGCGCTGCAAAGCCTGGCAGGGATTGATAATATTGAAGCCGGAACAATTTCAGAATTGCTGATTCATGATAATCCTTCATTATCAAATTGTGCAATCGAAAGTGTATGTGATTACATAGCAAACTCCTATGGTATAACAAGCATTTATGGAAATGCAACCGGATGTAGTAACAGGATTGAGGTGGAACTGGCCTGTGAAAACATTTCGGTTGATGAAATATTTGGTAAAGGGGAGAAGGAAGTTGTTAGATGTATTCCAAATCCTTTAAATTCAGTTGCCAATATTTACCTGAACCTACCCGATGCCGCTTATGTAAATATCGAAATCTGCGACATCACCGGCAGAAAAATTCGCACTTTGCACACAGGAATTTTACAGCCCGGCCAACAACAATTCACCTGGGATGCCAGGGAGTTTGATGGCGGAGTGTATTTTCTGAAGGTGGAACAAGATGGTTTATCCCTGGTAAAAAAGCTTCTAGTAATTGAATAATTCAAGGACTTCTAAATTAAATGCGACACTCGATAGACTCTTTAACTAAAATTCAAAAAACATGAGGAAATCAGCAGCATTTTTATCAGTATGCTTAATCACCCTGTGTTTTGCAGGGTCTAGCATTTAAATTTCCGGCTCAAGCGAATTTGTAACCTGCGCAGGCAAAAAAGACAATATTTCTTTAAAAAGACCAACCCAAAATTTATTTCAGTTTATCCGGATGCGGCAATATGCCCGGATTGCAAATCCGGGTAAGCTTGAGAAATACTAGTAAAAAGCCCGGCAAGTCCGGGATTTTTTAATATTTATTTGTTTTCTCTTGCCATATTTTAGGATTACGGTCAGTACTGATCACAGCTAAAACTTCAACCGTATTATTTTCATCGTTAATGAAAAAATGCGCCATATATGGGAATTTTTTAATAACAACACAGCGAATTTCCTTGTAACGAATAGCGTAAATCTGTGGGTCTTTGTTCAGGGAGTTAATCTGCCTAATTGCTGTATTCTGGAACCGTTTGCCAAGTCCTGCCTGTGCTTCATTGTACCAATCAGTAATTTCCTGAATATCGGCAAGGGCTTCCGGTTCAATTTTAACTTTGTATTTATTCATCAGGCTTTGAGCGTTCTTTTAGCTTCATCCCAATCCAAAAGTCTTTCCGGTTTTTTCCTAACCTTGTTAAAGCGTTCCAACACCAATTTTTGGTGGGCTTCAGGAATATCAAGGCTTTCCTTTTCTTTCTTTAAAGCATAATCGAGCATGTTTTTAATGGCATGAATCAGGTTTACATCGTCGACCTGTCTGAATTGCTCAATGATAATCGCTTTTTCGGCTTGTATGTTCATATTTTTTTTTACCTGTTTAAACTGAGCGGCATGTTCATTTGAATATGTTAGGTATTCAAAATCTTAACCAATTTTAGTACGCAAAAATAATACTTAAATTGGTAGTATTCCAATTTTGGCAACTATGAAATATTATTTCAGTTTATCCGGCAGTGGGGGATGTTTGCAGATGGCAAATCCGGTCAAGCATTAATAATTTAAACCTCACAGGTTTTAAAAACCTGGTAGGTTTGTCACAGGTAGAAACCTGCCAGAAACCGCTTACTACCTGCTGCGTGCTGCTTACTTTTCATCCGAAATAATCCCACCTGGTTTTCGTTGATCGAAATGTATTATTTTCGCGGTCTAAACTCAAAAAATATTTATGTTAACGCTTTTTTGGAAAGAAGTCGGAGGTTTTCTAAATTCATTGATCGGGTACATCGTCATTACCGTTTTCCTGCTTATCAACGGGCTTTTCCTGTGGGTTTTCGAGTCCGATTTTAATATCCTCGATTTTGGCTTTGCCAGTTTGGAAGGCCTGTTCATGGTAGCGCCATTTGTGTTCCTGTTTCTGATTCCGGCCATAACCATGCGTTCTTTTGCTGAGGAACGAAAATCGGGCACCATCGAATTGCTGCTTACCAAACCTTTAAAAGATATTCAGATCATCCTGGCAAAATATTTTGCAGGAGTTTTGCTCGTGGTTTTCTCGGTTTTACCTACACTGTTCTATTTTTTCTCGGTTTATCAGCTCGGCACGCCAAAGGGAAATCTCGACATTGGCGGAATGTGGGGATCGTACATTGGTTTGCTGTTCCTGGGCGCTTCATTTGTAGCCGTCGGCATATTCTCCTCATCGGTAACAAATAATCCCATCATATCCTTTATCCTGGCGGTTTTTCTGAGCCTGATCTTTTACATCGGTTTCGATTTTGTGTATTCGCTCGATTTGTTTGGAAGCATCGATTTGCTTGTAAAATCGTTGGGCATTAATGCGCATTATACCTCCATGAGCCGAGGGGTGGTTGATACGCGCGACCTGATTTATTTTGTCAGCCTGATAGCTTTTTTCGTTTTACTCACCAAATTATCGCTCGAGAGCCGTAAATGGTAATATGAGATAGGAAACGCCCATGAAAAATAATAAAAGAAATACCAGGCTGAATAATATCACCCAATTGTTGCTGGGACTGGCGATTATCGCCCTTTTAAATGTAATTGGTTCGTTTGTGTTCACCCGCGTTGACCTTACCTCCGAAAAGCGTTATTCGCTTTCGGATGCCACCAAAGAGATGCTCGGAACCATCGACGACATTGTGTATTTCAGGGTTTATCTCGAAGGCGAATTTCCTGCCGGTTTTAAGCGGCTTGCACGCGAAACCCGTGAAATGCTCAACGAATTCAGGGCCTATAACCGCAACATCGAATACGAATTTATCAACCCTTCCGAAAGTCCGGACAATACCGAGCGCAATAAAATTTATGCCCAGCTTGTCGAAAAAGGCCTTAGTCCTACAGATCTGCGTGTAAAAACCAAAGATGGGACTTCTACCCAGCTTATTTTCCCGGGAGCACTCGTCAGTTTTAATGGGCGTGAAATGCCGGTTCAACTGCTTTCGTCGCAACGATCGGCAACGCCGGATGAGATTCTCAACAATTCGATACAGAATCTCGAATTTTCACTTTCGGATGCGATCAGAAAACTGGTGACCAATGCCAAGCCGAAAGTGGCATTTATCGAAGGACATGGCGAACTGGGAGCAAAAGAAACTGCCGACGCTACGGTTGCTTTGAGTGATTATTATGTGGTGGAACGCGTGACCATCGGCGAAAAATTAAACAGCCTCACCGAAAGGTCGCAGACTGATACCACCAACCCGAGAAGCACCAATAAATATGAAGCCTTAATTATTGCAAAGCCTCAAAAACCTTTCAGCGAAAAGGATAAATTTATCATCGATCAGTTTATCATGCGTGGCGGGAAAGTCCTCTGGCTGGTTGATCCTGTTTTTGCCAGCATGGACAGCCTTCAGGTTGAAGCCGAAACCATGGGCGTTTCACTTGACCTGAACCTGGGCGATATGTTTTTTAAATATGGGTTCAAACTTAACAACGATCTGGTTTTGGATATGAACGCAATGATGATTCCTGTTAAAGCCGGGCAGATGGGCAACCAGCCGAAGTTTGAATATTATCCCTGGTTTTATTTTCCCATTCTCACCCCAAATTCTGATAACCCAATTGTAAAGAATCTCAACGCAAGTAAAACCGAGTTTGTGAGCAGCCTCGACTTTGTTAATTCGTCGGCCGACCTTGATAAAACAGTTTTATTGACCTCTTCCGAAAAATCCCGTAAGGTAAATGTTCCGGCCATGATCAGTCTGAATTTCCTTGGTCAGAAACCCGATGAACGGCTTTATAACAAGAAATTTATCCCGGTTGCCGCGCTCATCGAAGGAAAGTTTGAATCGCTCTTTGCAAACCGGATTGCGCCGGAAATTCAGGAAGATAAGCTTATCGGATTTTTACCGGGAAGCCGTGAAACCAAAATGATAGTGATTGCCGATGGCGATATTATCAAAAACCAGATGCAACTGTCGAAAGGCAATTATTACCCCTTGCCGCTTGGCTACGACCAATATACCAAACAGCAGTTTGGGAACAGGGAGTTGATTTTGAACGCGATGAATTATCTTACCGACGATTCCGGCCTGATTTCGATCAGGTCGAGGGAAGTAAAACTCCGCATGCTCGACCGCAGTAAAATTGATGCTGAGCGCGGCTACTGGCAATTGCTCAACACTGTAATTCCGGTTTTGCTGGTGATTGCTTTTGGGGTGGTTCAGGCAGTTTTACGGAAACGCAGATATTCAGCATAGCATTTTACATTTAAGATTCTTTTTTCAGGAATCAGCAATTTGATAAATCGAAAACCGACACGATAGAAAAATATGAGCAAGAAGAAATTATCAGAAAAACCTTCGGTTGCCGCAGCAAAACCGGAATATCGGCCGCAGCCACCATTTTTTAAATTTATGGTCTGGATTCCGTTTGTTTTTGCTTTTATACTTTACGGAAATACGCTCACCAACGAGTTTGCCCTCGACGACCTGCCACAAATCGTAAATAATAAATTTGTCCAGCAGGGATTTGGCGGAATTTCACAGATCATTTCGACGGATTACTGGAGCGGCTCCGGCGTCAGCCTGGGTTATTACAGGCCGCTTTCACTGATTACTTTTGCTGTCGAAAAGGCGGCTTACGACAATAACCCGATGATGATGCACCTGGTAAACGTTTTCCTGTATGCGCTTACCGGTGTTGTTTTATTTCTGCTGTTATCGCTGCTTTTCAGGAATATGCCCTTTTTTGTGCTTGCTGTCACCCTGCTTTTTATGGCCCATCCCATTCACACCGAAGTGGTGGCCAACATTAAGAGCCGCGACGAAATTCTTAGCTTTTTAAACTCGATAATGGCGCTATGGTTGGTTTTCAGGTATTCGAAAACAAAATTTATCGCCAACCTCGTCTTAGCCTGGGTATTTTATTTCCTTGCACTAATGTCGAAGGAAACTGCCATGACTACGCTCGCCCTGGTTCCGATGTTGCTGTTTTTCTTTACCCCCAAAAAAGGTGGATACATCGGCGGGATTACGCTTTCGTTTTTTGTGCTTTCGTTAATTTTCCTGGCCGTAAAATATGCACTCATTGGCACGCTTACCGGCGATTTGCCCAACGACATCAATAATTATCCTTACCGGGAAGTTTCGGGACGAATTCCGACCATGCTCTATATTCTGGGAATGTACTTTTACAGGCTCATCATGCCGGCCCGCCTGCTTTACGATTATTCTTACAACCAGATTCCTGAGGCTGGCTGGGCTAATCCTGTAGTTTTGCTAACGTTGCTGATTATCCTTGCCCTGGCGTATTTCGCCATCATTAATCTCAAACGAAAAAGCGTTGTTTCGTTTGCGATTTTGTTTTTCGGGGCTACAATGTCGGTGGGGCTTATGTTTGTGCTTTCGCGTGGCGGTATTATGGCCGAACGTTTTTTGTACGCACCGGTTCTTGGCTTTGCGCTGGTTTTGGGATATTATCTTCATAAATTGGTTCCGCGGGATGCAAAAACAAAGCAGGCGGTCTGGGATTTTAGTCAGAATGGCCCAAAATTGTTCGTTGGAGTTATCGCGGTATTGTTGGTGTTTTATTCGGTACGAACCGTTGCCCGCAACCCGGTTTGGAAAAACAATTTAACGTTGTTTTCGAACGACATCACATTTGGAGGGAACAGCGCTCAATTGCAAAAACATTATGGAAGCGAGTTAATCAATCAGTCGGTTGCCACCGAAGATAAAGTGGCAAAGGATTCGTTGATGAAACTTGGGCTTTCACATGTCGAAAAGGCCATCGAAATCAATCCACGGTTCAGTGAAGCCTATTTTAAACTCGGATATGCCTATTATCAGCTACGCGATTATCCAAAAGCCATCGACTATTACAAAAAAACCAACCAGAATGTTTCAATGAATTTATCCAATATGTCGCTGGCATATTACATGAATGGCGATTATGGTGAGGCCGTTAAGATTATGCAAAAAGCCATTCAGCTAAATCCTGATAATCAAACTGCGAAGCAAAATATGCCCATGCTCAAACAGGCTTTTAACAGGAAGTTGCAGGCCATGAAAAAGGAAAAATCGCAGGATCCGCAGCATTTTTTTGAACTTGGAAATCTCTTTGTCGAAGAGGCCAATTATAAAGATGCCCTCCAAAGTTTTGATATGGCTGTAAGTTTAAAGCCTGATTTTGCCGGGGCACTCGTAAATAAAGGGAATTGCTACTATATGCTGAAAGATTACAATGCTGCTATTAAGGCTTTTGAAGCAGTTCTGGCCGTTGAGCCAAACTCACAAATTGCATTTAAAAACCTGAGCACACTTTACGGAATGCTCGGAAATAACGACATGCAATTGTTTTATAATAATAAGATCGAAGGAGCTAAATAATGCGTTTGTTGGCTGATTATTGGGCTAAATTCCGCAGGGATGGCTCAGTTAGTCACTCAAATTAAAAGCACTAAAGTTCATCTTTAACCCAATGATTTCGAAAAGAAACAGTTTAGAATTGAAGGAAAAAAAATTATCATGAATAAAAATCGAATCACAATAATCATCGTCATTGTTTTAGCCATCTTAGCCATTTTTCTGGTTTTACAGAAAAGCAAAGGGACGCTCAGCAGCGATCTGAGCGAATTTGCCGTTAACGACACCACTACCATTACCCGGATTTTTATGGCTGATATGAGCGGTAATAAAGTGTTATTATCCAAAGTCAGTCCTGGCAACTGGGTTGTTAACGACGAAGTAAAGGC
>CAJATL010000129.1 GCA_903944895.1 uncultured Bacteroidota bacterium | reverse complement strand
CCACTTTTCCTTCCCTTGAAGCGTAATGCTTGTCAGCAAGAACGGCAGAAAGACGATCATAACACCAACAAAAACCGGGATTTTAAAGAAAACTGCTAACACCGAATCAAGCACAAAAGCTGTAAGAAAAATATAAAAAATCACATTTGGATCGTCGAGCCTAAAAAAAGACAGCAACTTTTTTAAATGATTTCCCAGCCTGTTAAAACCTCCCATCAACTGTTTTGTAAAAAATTTCATGTATCTAATACGTTCTTTTATAAAGAATTCTGTTTAAAAATTTTCCGGGGTAAATGAGTATTGAAATCAACAAAAACAAATACCTCAAAAGTAAATGATTGGTAATCTGAAATTTCCGGTAAAAAAGGATATGAAAGAAATACAGACGCATCCAGGTTTTGGATGTTTTGGTGTGAAAGATCTGATCTCTGAACTTAAAAGTGGTCTGGATATGACTAAATTTGAGGTTGCTTGTGGAGCTGCCCGGATGCACCCTCATCCGGTACAACGGCTCTGCAAGGTTTGCAAAAGAGTGGCCATCGCTGATCATCCGGGCAAAAATCTCGTAATCTTCGCCCGGGAATATTTTCTGGTACCGGTATTTCCTGTAAACCTCGCCTCTGGCAAATGCGGTGGGATGCTGAATTCCATGCTCACCTTTCAGAAAAGCCTTCCGGATCATGGCCGGGCTTAACGGGAAATTGGAATTGTTGATGTCGCGCCCCGTAATGCTGTCGAAATAAATAACATTACATCCCAAAACATCAACTTCAGGATTTGCCTCCATGAAATCGTATTGTTTTTGAATTTTTTCGGGAAGCAAAATATCGTCAGGGTCGGCACGCATCACATACCTGCCTTTTGAAGCATCAAGCGCCGCATTTAAGGCAGCAGTTAACCCTCTATTTTTTTCGAAACGAATTACCTTTAAATAATCCACTCCTCTAAAACCATCAAGAACCGAAAGTGAATCATCGGCCGAGCCATCGTCAACAATGATTAATTCGACTGGCTGAACAGTAGAGTTTACAACACTTTTAATAAAGTCGGCAAGATACCTGCCATTATTAAAATTGGGCACAATCAGCGAAACGTCGGCTTTTTTGATTTCGCTCATAAAACGTTTTTTAAGTAGGTTTTTAATAAGCGGGAATTCAGGAAAATCTTCACCATCCCGAATTTCATCTGCCTTGATTTATAGCAGGCCTTGAGCCATCTGTCGAAAACAACTTTCACCAGTTCGGTTTGGCTGTAAATATTCAGTTTTTGATTTTGGGAAAGAATCAAACCGAAAAAATCTTCCATTTCATGTAAAACGCGCTCCTCCCCGATTATCTGATCATTCTTTAACACAAGCAGAAGGTTTGTCATCCTTTCATCGAGGTCGATTTCGAGCGATTTAAAAAGATATTTGTAAATCCTGGCATCCTGGGCGAGCAACTTATTGCCGGTTTTATTGGTCGAACTACTTTGATGCACCCGGTAAAACATCAGGTAATCGGGGTAATTGCAGGTTTTTTTTATTCGTGAGATGTCGGTCCACATTTTATAATCCTCCACAAGATCAAACCCATCTTCATAAAAATTATCCGGGACAACCTCCCGTTTCATCACCACCGCCGATTGTACAAAAAGGTTTTTAAACAGAAGAAACGCAGGGATTCTAGCAGGAGGTTGGGTAAGTTTCCATGTTTTTTTGAGCAGGTTTCCATCTTCGTCAATCAGTCGTGCCCACGATCCAACCATGCCAAAATCAGGATTGCTTTTCAGGAAGCGGATTTGCTTTTCAAACTTGTCGGTTCTGGCCAGGTCATCAGAATCGAAAGGCGCAATAAACCGGCCAACAGCAGCCTTCATTCCCTGGTTCCGGCTGAAAACAATCCCACGGTTTATCTCATTCTTCAACAACTTAATCCTGCTGTCGTTAAACGTTTTAACCACTCTCATGCTGCCATCGGTGGAGGCATCGTCAACCATGATCAGCTCAAAATTATCGTAAGTTTGCGCCAATAAACTTTGCACCGCATCGCCGATGTATTTTTCGGTGTTATAAAAAGGCATCACAATGCTAAGCTCCGGTTTATCCATCAGTCTTTACCTTGATTTTGGCGTCGCAAGATAAAAAGAAATAATTTACTATGAATTAATGGATACTATTTTTAATACTTTTGGTCAAAATTTCAATCGTTTTTGACCTGACAAGGGTCAGTTTTCGGGGTAAAAATACATGAAAAAAAAACATAAAAAAGTCACCGGCACCTGGATCGAAAATCCACTTTTCCAGTTTTATGTACTTGCAGGTGTGCTGATTATCCTGCTGCCGGTTTTTTATCTCAATCATGCCATCGACACTGTTTTGATGCCCCGCCTGTTCCTGCTGGATTTACTCCTGCTGGTTTTCGGCATTTTCCTCCTCCTCAAGGGCCAGATAAAAGCAACCGACCTTTCGCTGCTTCGAAATGCGGTTTTGGTGGCCAGTTTTTCGTATTTTCTGATTACAGCCATCTCTTTGATTTTTGCCCTCAACCCACATGAAGGGTTTTTTGATGTTGTAAAAACATTCAGTGTTTTTGTGCTCATTTTTATGCTGACCACCTATTTCACGACAACACCCGATTGGGCCGGAATACTTGCCAAACTGATGCTGTTTGCAGGATCGGTGGCTGTATTGATCGGATTTTACGAATACCTTACTTTGGTGGTTGGGTCAACAGAACAATTCCTCCCGGACGGGCGGGAAATGATTTACGCAGTAAGAGGATTGATGGCGCATAAAAACCAGTTTTCGGATTACATGATGATGCTGTTGCCTTTTTTGATGTATGGCGCCATTCGTTTTGAAAAACTATTGAAAGCGGGTTTTATCGCCTTAATCGTAATGATACTGTTTCTGATTATTCTGCTGCAAACGCGCTCAGTCTGGGTTGGGATTATCATTTCGTCCGTTGTGTGTGTTGCTGTCCTTTTGATTTTTTACCGACAATTTTTACTGCCGAAAAAAAGCAGAAACATCATTGCCGTGGTTTCACTCGCCATCATCTTAACCTTTTCCGGGATTATAGCTTTTGGCGGAAGGCAAAAATATAACTCATCCCTGTCAAGATTAAGGAGCATCGCAAGTCCGCAGGCCGGAAATAATTCGTACCGCCTGAAAGTTTGGGGGGCTACCATCGAAATGATCAGGTATAATCCCGTGGTGGGCGTGGGAGCCGGAAACTGGCAACTCGAAGTTTCCAAATATCTGCCTGATCTTAATTTTGTACAGAAAGAGATGAACTGGGGCCGCCCGCACAACGATTATTTATGGGTTTTATCAGAAAAAGGGATTTTTGGAATCATGCTCTATTTATTGATTTTCATCATCAGCTTTATTTATTCATTCCGGATTATCCTGGGAGAAAATGATCTTAAACTGAAAATTATCACCTTATTAACCATGGGTGGATTAATCAGTTACATGGTTGTTTCGTTTTTCACTTTTACTTACGAAAGAATTGATCATCAGGTTTATCTCGCCATTTTTATCGCCGCTATTGCCTCCATTCATCAACAGCAAAAACCTGCAAAACCATTAAAATTTAACAGATATGCCTTTTCGCTACCTGTTTTGTTGATTTTATTATTGGGTTCGGTTTTTTCTTTCGCTACTGTCCTTCAGGAAATTCATCTGAAAAATGCACGCACTTTTTTGGATGCCGGCAAATGGAAAGAATCGGTTCAGGAAGGGTTGAAGGCAAGAAACTCCTTCCGGAATATTGACCCGGAAGGCATGCCGGTTGATTGGGTAATCGCACAGGCTTATGCAAATGCCGGTGATCACCAAAAAGCCATTGTATATTTCGAATCGGCTTTACAGGCACACCCCTATAATTTTGTGGTTTTAAATAATGTAGGAAAATCTTACTTCCTGACCGGCGACCTCCAAAATGCAAAAAAATCCTTTGAAACAGCATTAACGTACCTGCCAAATTTTACCGAATCGCTTGTGAACCTGGCCTCCGTTGAATACACGCTTGGCGAGAAACCACTGGCTTATCAGTTATTGACGAAAATCCCGGAAAGTGACCGCACGCCTGCTATCAACCAAAATATCGAGGCATTGGATAAAGAAATAAAAAAAGAAATCAAAAAAGCCGCCAGAAAAGCTGCCAGAGAAGCAACACGTAAACAAAAAGCAAAAACTAATAATGAAAAAAAACAATCCAAAAATAAAAAACGCCCAAGCCAAAAGCGCCCCGGCAATCAACATTGATGAAATCCGGTTTTACCTGCTTTTATCCTTTTCGGTGCTGATATTACCGCTTTTATATGCAAAAACCGCACTCGATCCATCACTGATGCTGAGGTTGCTGGCACTTGATGTTATTCTTCTGGGAGCTGTTGTTTTTGAGCTTGTTAAACCAACTTTTACGCCACATAGCTTTTCGGTATTAAGACACTGGATCTTCGCCGGACTGCTGGCCTATTTCCTGATTACACTCGCATCCATGCTTTTAGCAATTAATCCGCGTGAAAGTTTTTTCGATATCGCCAAGACCTTTGCCATCTTTTTGTTAACAGCATATTCGGCAATAGTTTTTATCCAGACACCTGACTGGCACAACAAATTGCCAAAATTTGTCATCGTTTCGGCATTGATTTCCTGTACGATCGGGTTTTATCAATATTACGACCGGGTGATGATGAACACCATAAAATTCCTCGAAAACGGGGAACCAACAATTTACCTCGTGAAAGGACTGATGGCACATAAAAATATCTTTGCCATTTCGCTGATGCTGATGTTGCCATTTACCGGTTATGGGATTTACAAATACCGGAAAGGCTGGAGGTTGGCTTCTATCCTTGCTTCAGTGCTGATAATCGTGATTATTATCATGCTCCAGACCCGTTCGGTTTGGGTAGGATTTTTTATTTCGGCAGGTGTTTTTACAGTGATGCTTACTGTTCTTGGCAAAAAGTTTAATGTTCAGCCAAAAGTTCGTTTGATTTTATTAACAGCGATGGTGGCAGGTTTTCTCGCAATTTCATCGTTGATGTTATTTGGAAACAAAAATACCGAAAACCCTTATCTCAGGCGGCTTTTATCGATAACTTCAACGGATGTTTTCGACAGCGGTTTTCGTTTGAAAATATGGGCAATCAGCACCAAAATGATTGCAGACAAACCAATTACAGGAATTGGCGCCGGAAACTGGAAAATCAAGTCGGTTGAATATTATAAGGATTTTGATTTTACAAAAGACCAGCTTAACTGGATCAGGCCGCACAACGACTTCCTGTGGGTTTTTACCGAAAAAGGCATTTTTGGATTTTTACTGTTTCTCGGTTTATTTGGCCTCACCATTTTTTATATGTTCAGCATTTTCCTTTCGTCAGCAAAAACCGAGTATAAGATTTTTACCTTGTTTATGATGGCAGGATTGGCCTCCTATCTCACCGATTCGTTGTTCTCGTTTCCGCTCGAAAGAATCGAAATCCAGGTTTATCTTTCGATGATCATGGCTTCCACGGTTGCAATATACCATCTTAACTGCCAGCAAAAACCGCTAAAAATAAACCAGAACCTGGCCTTTACCCCTGTCGTGATAATTCTGCTGCTCTCGGTTGCTTACAGTTTTTCGGCGCTAAGCCTCGAATTTAAGGTAAGAAAAGCAAGAAATGCACATTCCCGGTCCGACTGGCAAGGCATGCTCGCTGAGGCAAAAACCATGAGTACTTTTTTCAGGAATATGGATGCCGAATCGATGCCTGTGGAGTGGTACAGCGGGCTGGCTTATGCAAGTTTAAACGATCTGGAAAATGCCAAAATTCATTACCTGAAAGCCCATCAGGCAAATCCTACAAAAATTGCAATCCTGAATAACCTCGGTCAGATTTATTTTAAGCAGGAAAATTTTGATGAAGCCAAAGTGTGGTTCCTGAAAGCCCTCGCGATCCTGCCCGATTATTTCGAGTCGAATGTTAACCTGTCGTCAACGTATATTAAACTTGGCGACTACGAAAATGCGCTCAAAACGCTGAATACTATTCCCAAAAACAAAAGGGATGAGCGGATTCAGAAAATCATGGTTTCCGTCGAAAAAAAGCTACAACAAAAGGAAGAGTAAAAATAACCGTGCGTTAACATCTTGCACGTTCCGGCTTTTTTTGAAAATCCATCACTTATTCCTTGGGTCTTCATCAACCGGCAATTTGGCCATTTTATCAACCACCATGCCCGGGAAGCCGAATTCTTCATCATCCTTAACGGTTAAAGGATACCCCAAAAGCTAAAATCCAAATCTTTTCCGCTTAATTTTTAATAAATTTAGCTACTTTTGATTGTTGAAAAAAACAAAAAACATGGGAACTTTAGCATTAACAAATAACACTATCGACAAGTATTTTGGATATTTACGCAAACTCGACAACAACTCCAAAAAGAAACTTATCATCAGTTTAACCGAATCCATCGAAACCAACGAAGACAAACCTTTCGATTTAAAAAGCATTTTTGGCGCCTGGGACGACCCGAGAGATTCCGATGAAATAATTAATCAGATCAGAGAAGCAAGAGTAAATTACCCCGAAATTGAAGAATTATAATGAAATACCTGCTTGACACCAATATTTGCATTCATTTCTTTAAAGGAAAGTTTAACCTAATCGCTAAAATCGAAAGTGTAGGATTAAGAAATTGTGCCATCTCTGAGATAACACTTGCCGAATTGGTTTTTGGCGCCGAAAACAGTTTAAACCCAAAACAAAGTCACGAAATTATCAATAACTTCAGCGGGCAGGTAGCAATACTTCCAATTTACGATTCCATTTACATTTACGGCAAAGAGAAAGTACGTTTACGGAAATCCGGAAAAATGATTAGCGATTTCGACTTACTTATTGGATGCACTTCCATTGCAAACGACCTGATAATGGTTACCGAAAACGTTAGCGAGTTTAACCGAATTTCCGATATCAATATCGAAAATTGGATAAAAAGATAATGTCAATCCCACTTCCCCAAATCCCAGCCCAAAAGTAATTTACACCAAAATTTAATACTGATGTTTTAACATTTTCTCCTTTTTCTTAACCAACACCCCATCATTTATTCCTCGGGTCTTCATCAACCGGCAATTTGGCCATTTTATCAACCACCATGCTCGGGAAGCCAAATTCTTCGTCAATCCTGCCCAGCAAAAGATAAACCCCATGCCCACGGAAGCCGTACTTTTCGAGGGATTTCGGAAAATGGGTCGTATCAAAAAACTCACCTTCGGCATCAATAAAAGTCCCGAAGTGCATAATCTGGTTGTGAACCGTTTTCACAAACTTTCGTGTAACCAGTTCGCCAACCATCCGCACCGTTTTCCCCACATTATTCATCATCGCCCGCGCCATGATTTCGCCCCTGAATTTGGTTTTCAGCAAATCAAAATAAGTTACCGTTACCGGAAACCCTATTAATTCGATTTCATCATACGCATCTTCAACAACGCTGTGTTCGAGTTGCGGCAACTCAAAGTTTTTCGCCTCAATCCTGAACCCGCTCCGCCTGAACTCCGGCACAGCAAGCATCGAACTTTGCACCACCTCTTTCTTACTTTTCCCAAAATAAAGATGCGCCTCCCACAGCAACCTGCTTTTCGTAGTTCCTGTAAAACGCAAAGCACCAACGCGGATAAGCAGGATCATCTGTTCGATACCGGGATTTGCACGCTCCACAAAATCCCGCAGGTCGGTATATTCGCCATTTTGCTTGTGCTCTTCGACAATTCGCTGTGCCAGTTTGCTTTCCAGATTCAAAACATGAACGAAGCCAACATAAATTTCATCGCTATAAATTGTGGTGAGATAATCGCTTCGGTTCACGCACGGAAGCATAATCTTTGCCCCGCAACGCCGGGCCTCGTTAAAATACACCCAGGTTTTGTAATAACCCCCAAAGTTGTTGATCACCGCCACCATAAACTCAAGCGGGTAATGCGATTTAAGATAAAGGCTCTGGAAACTCTCCACAGCATAAGAGGCCGAATGAGCCTTCGAAAAAGCATATCCGGCAAACGACTCTACCTGCCGCCACACTTCTTTGGTGATATCTTCGGGACGCCCCAGTTCGCGCGACTTCTCAAAAAACCGGTCAACAATCTGCTGAAACTCCTTTTTCCCGCGAACCTTTCCGCTCATCGCTCTTCGCAAAACATCCGATTCGGCCAGGTCGAGGCCGGCATAATGATGGCAAACCTTGAGCACATCTTCCTGGTAAACCATCACACCGTAAGTTTCCTTCAACTGCTGCTCCATCACCGGGTGGAAATATTTAAAATCGTTCGGGTGGTGAAACCTGTGGATGTACTCGCGCATCATCCCCGAGCGTGCCACTCCCGGCCTGATGATCGAACTTGCTGCTACAAGGGTAAGATAATTATCGCAGCGTAATTTGGTAAGCAAACCGCGCATGGCAGGGCTTTCGATATAAAAACACCCGATTGTTTCGGCCCGCTTCAACTGGGCTTTTACCTGAGCATCCTTTTTAAAACGCGGCACATCGTGTACATCAACCTCCTCACCACGGTTCCGGCGGATAATGTCGGCACATTCTTTAATATGCCCGATGCCGCGCTGGCTCAGGATGTCCATTTTCTCGAAACCAATATCCTCGGCCACGTACATGTCCCACTGTGTGGTGGGGAAACCTTTGGGCGGCATATCAAGCGCGGTGTAGGCAGTTATCGGCTCTTCCGAAATGAGCACACCGCCGGCGTGAATGCTGCGAAGGTTCGGGAAATCGGTCATTTTTTCGGCGATCTGCAAAATTTGCGCGGTAATACTGTCGCGGTTTTGCTGCCTTTCGGGAAAATCAACCAGCGCATCAATTTCCGATTTTGGAAGACCGTAAACTTTGCCCAATTCCCGCAAAGGCGATTTATCTTTAAAAGTCGAGATGGTTCCCATCAAAGCTGTGTGCTGCCTGCCGTAGCGCTTAAAAATGTAGTCGGTCACCTCGTCGCGCTCCTTCCACGAATAATCGATGTCAAAATCCGGCGGACTGGTTCGTTTGGGGTTGAGGAAACGCTCAAAGTACAGGTCGAGTTCAATCGGATCAACGTCGGTAATCTTTAAACAATAGGCTACAACGCTGTTGGCACCACTCCCCCGCCCCACGTGGTAAAAACCGCGCGCCATCGAATACCGCACAATGTCCCACGCGATGAGAAAATAGGACGAAAAACCGAGGGTATCAATAATTTCAAGCTCGTGCCTGATGCGCTGCAAGGCCGTTTTATCTTTTTCGCCATAGCGGTAAACCATCCCGTCGTAAGCCAGTTTTTCGAGCAAAATCTTATCGTCGTATTTGCTGGAGGTAAAAACGCTTTTGTTTTTGATGGTTTTGAAGTTAAAAGCAATTGAACTTTCGTGAAGCAGCTTTTCGGTATTTTGGATAATTTGAGGATAATCCTGAAAAACTTCCTTTAACTTATCTTCTGGTAAAAATAGCTCATCAGGCCTGGCAAGGTCATCATCGGCCAATTTGGTGATAAGCGTGTTTTTGTTGATGGCACGAAGGTTTTTATGAAGCAAAAAGCCATCTTCATTTTTAAAGGTTACAGGCTGTAAAATAACGAGCTTCGATTGGTCGGCATGAAACGGGGAAGTCACGAGTTTTCTGACTTCATGCGGTTTTATCCCGACAAACTCATTATCGCGAAGTTTCCTTTTCGGGAAATCCGAAAACTGAAAGATAAAATTCACATTGGGCAAATCTTCCGGTTCATCCGGCAAATCCAGGTCATTGAGATTATGATGCGACAAAAACTCATTTAACTCCTGAAAACCCTTGTTATTCCTGGCAATGCCGATGTACAGCAATTTATCGTCACGCCTGAACTCGATGCCGCCGACGGGTTTAACACCTTGCTCACCGCAGGCTTTCACAAAATCAATTATCCCGGTGGAATTGTTGATGTCGGTGAGGACAAGCGTTTTCACGCCGTGCAAAACGGCCTCACTTACCAAATCCTCGATGGGAAGGGTGCCGTAGCGAAGACTGTAATATGAATGTGCGTTTAAATACATGTTTACGATTACGGGTTTATTGCCGGTATTTTTTATTAAACCTGACAAGTTTTCGAAGTTTCATCATTAAACCAGCAACTTATCTCAAATTTGATTATTATTTAATCATTTTATTTCCCACAATGTAATCATTTAAATTGAAAGCGTTTCTTTAAGATGGTTTTATTTTACAATTTGAGAAAAATAATCTGTCAGTTTGAGGAAAATTTACTTTGGAGCCAGAGCCGTTTTAGCTTACAGGCATGAACTAAACAACCGGTTGTCGTGATGCCGCAATTCAAATGTGCTGATTGCAAACATAGCAGCAGGAAATATTTGTTAATAAAACATAAGGATTTCTATTTTTCGGTTTCAAAAGCTATTTTTGAAAAGTATATACATTGATTTTCAAACTTAATAACATTGCCTGATGAAAACACAGCAAATTTCCTATGCTTCGGATCATGAAGATTTCAAATCAATCGATCTAAGATTTTCGTTTACCCCTGATCTGATTTTGATTTTCGGTTGCTCCCAGACAATCCGGGAATCAGAACTATCGAAAAAACTAAGAAATGAATATCCCGATACGATCATTTCGGGATGCTCAACCGCCGGTGAAATATCTGGCATCCAGGTAAATGATGGATCTGTGGTGTGCAGCGCGGTAAAATTCGATCATACCAACATCGAATTCCATTCGATTTCGCTCAACGAAAATCTGGACAGTCTGGAAGCCGGAGCAGCGTTAATGTCGAAATTTAATCCGGCCGGACTCAAACATGTGTTTGTCTTGTCGGATGGCCTGAATGTAAATGGAACAGCTTTGGTTCAAGGCATCCGCAGCACTTTGCCCAAAGATGTAAACGTAACAGGTGGCCTTGCCGGCGATGGTGCCGATTTTAAATCGACCTGGGTTATTGATAAAAATGGTCAGGCACAATCGAACCTGATTACTGCTATTGGTTTTTATGGTGAACATATCCACATCGGTTATGGCTCGTTGGGTGGTTGGGACAGTTTTGGTATCGAACGGAGCGTTACAAAATCCGAAAAAAATGTCCTCTACGAAATTGATAAACAACCTGCCCTGCAATTGTATAAATCTTTTCTGGGCGATCAGGCTAAAGATCTTCCCGCTTCGGGGCTGCTTTTCCCGTTAAGTATCAGAACCGAAATACTGGATGAACCACTGGTACGCACAATTCTTGCCGTTAACGAAGAAGAACAGAGCCTTACTTTTGCAGGTGATATTCCCGAAGGCTCGTTTGTAAAACTGATGAAAGCCAATGTTGACCGTTTGATTGAAGGCGCCGGTGGAGCAGCCCAGGTAAGTGTTAAACCACTTGATGGCAAAGATGTCGAATTTGCAATTTTGATAAGTTGTGTAGGAAGAAAACTGGTCCTGAAACAATTAGTTGAAGAAGAGGTTGAAGCCGTTCAGGATATCCTGGGTCAACAGGCAGTGCTTACCGGCTTTTATTCGTATGGTGAACTTGCACCATTCCTAAAAGATGCAAAATGTGAGTTACATAACCAAACCATGACAATTACCACCTTTACGGAACTATAAGAAATCATTTCCCAAGTTAAAACGATACCTAAACAAATTTTCAAGGCATGCACAGGTTACTGAAACGTCAGATTGCACGACATCTCGAGGCTAATCACCTTAACGATGAAAAAATAAAAAGCTTTTTGCATGTTGTTGAAGAAGCATATCAAAACTTTGAGCAGGATCATCTTCATTTTGAACGTATTCTTGAGCTTAGCTCAAAGGAGTCGTTCAGGGAACTGACGAATCTTAAAAATGCGATTAACGCTGCTTCCATGGTGGTAATTACCGATTATAAAGGCAACATCCAGTTTATTAACGACAATTTCAGGAATGTGTCGGGTTATAGCACGGCTGAGGCTATCGGGAAGAATCACAGGATTTTGAATTCAGGATATCATCCTTCTGAATTTTTTAAAGAACTTTGGGAAACCATCACATCCGGAAAAATCTGGACTGGTGAAATAAAAAACAAATCAAAAGACGGTCAGTTTTATTGGGTCAACACCACTATTGTACCTTTACTTAACGAAACCGGAATACCAACCCAGTACATCGCCATTCAACACGACATAACCCATGTAAAAAATGCTGAACTCGCTATCCGTGAATATGCCATCGATCTTGAAAAGAAGAATAAAGAACTTGACCAGTTTGCCTATATCGTCTCACACGACCTTAAAGCTCCGTTAAGAGCTATCAACAATTTATCAGAATGGGTTGAAGAAGATCTTGGTGTAGAAGTGAGCGAAGATGTAAAAAGCAACCTATCGTTACTCAGAGGCAGGGTAAAACGCATGGAGGGGCTTATTAACGGAATACTCGAATATTCGCGGGCAGGTCGGATAAAGGCCCGGGTTGAAAATGTGGATGTTGCCGAATTACTTACTGATATGATGCAAACTCTGGCAGTACCTTTATCGTTCAGAGTTATTATCCAACAAAACCTGCCGGTGATAAAAACCGAACGAATTGCCCTTGAGCAGGTATTTTCAAACTTAATCAGCAATGCCATCAAATACAATAATTCAACCGATCCTGTAATCGAAATTGGCTATAAAAATGGCAATAATTTTTACGAATTCTTTGTTGCTGACAATGGACCGGGAATTGAAAAGGAATTTTTCGATAAAATATTTATCATTTTCCAAACCCTTCAATCGCGCGATAAAATCGAAAGTACCGGAGTTGGCCTGGCCATCGTAAAAAAAATTGTTGACGAAAAAGGTGGGAAAGTTTGGGTTGATTCGGAAAAAGGCTTTGGTGTAAAGTTTAGTTTTACATGGCCGGTGTAATCAATTCTTTGTTATTTTTACATATTTATTAAGAAAAATAAAAACCTAGCAAAATGCCCGAAAAAGTAATACACATTCTTTTGGTTGAAGATGATGATATCGACATCATGAACGTGAAGCGTGCTTTCAAGAAAAACAATGTACAAAATCCATTAACGGTTGCCGAAGATGGTCTGAAGGCGCTGGAAATGCTCAAATCGCTCAAAGCGAATAATGAGCCTGTTCCCAAAATTATCCTTCTCGACCTGAATATGCCCAGGATGGGAGGTATCGAGTTTCTTACCGAACTCAGGAAGGATGAGGAATTGAAAGATATTTCGGTTTTTGTGATGACCACCTCCAGCGAAGAAACCGACATCGTTGACGCCTACCGGCTAAATGTTGCCGGCTACATTGTGAAACCCCTTTCGATCGAGCAGTTTATTAATGCAGTTTCGACACTCAACAATTACTGGACACTTTGCGAATATCCCAATTGCTGATTTCTAAATGAACAACATGGAAAAACTTGAGCATATAAAATCAATTCTGCTGATCGACGATGATGAAGTTGACATTATGGCCTTTAAAAGAGTCATAAAAAAAACAAACATAAACGTTGCGATAAAGGCTTTTATGAGTGCTGAAGAGGTTTTTGACAACCTCCTTGAAATCATGCTGAAGTACGATTGTATTTTCCTGGATTACCAATTGCCCGGAACCGATGGCTTGCAGATCTTAAAAACATTTGTTCAGTCGGGTGTTACGGCACCTGTGATTATTACCACCTCTCAGGGTGACGAGAAAATTGCTGTCGAAATGATGAAAGCCGGTGCTTTCGATTATTTCCCCAAATCGGATATTTCGCCTTCAAAATTGATTCAGGTTTTAAAAACCGTCGAAAACCTTGCTGCTATAAAAGGTCAGAGCGAAAGGATCGAAAATGAACTCAGGGAACGGGAAGCTTTTATCAACAAGCTTACCGATAATTCCCCCAACATTATCTCAGTTTTCGATATTGATGAAAACAGCAATGTGTATCAAAACCGAAGCATTTTTTACCTCCTCGGCTATTCCCGGCAGGAAATCCAGTTGCTTGATTCAGATATCAGCATTTTTATCCATCCTCACGATCAGGAAAAATTCAAACAACAAAAAGACATCATCAGATATCTCCGGAAAGATGAAGTTTATGAAGGCGAATACCGGATGAAAGCGAAAAACGACCACTGGCGTTGGCTCATCCACCGCGACACCAGTTTCAAACGCAACGAAAACGGCGAAGTTAAACAGGTCCTCCGCACTACGATGGACATCACCGACCGGAAAAAAAATGAACTCGACCTGCTTGAAGCCAAACAAGCCGCTGAAAATGCTTCCATTGCCAAAGCCATTTTCCTGTCGAACATGAGCCACGAAATACGAACGCCCATGAATGCTATCATGGGACTGACCGGTCTCCTGCTTCAGGAAAACCTTCCAGATCAGGTTATCGAAAACCTGAATTCCATCAAGCAATCATCCGAAAACCTGCTGATCATCATCAACGATATCCTCGATTTTTCTAAAATCGAAGCAGGGAAAATTACCTTCGAAAAAATTGATTTCAGCATCAGAAGTGTTATTAGTCATCACATCAAAACCCTCGCCTATAAATTCAGGGAAAAAGGTATCGATTTTGTACTTTCTTTCGATGAACACATCCCTGAGGTAGTCATTGGTGACCCTTACCGGTTGAATCAGATTTTGATGAACCTTACCGGAAATGCCCTAAAGTTTACAAAACATGGTGAAGTTAAGGTAATGGCCGATATGGTCGAAGAAAGTCAGCATCACGTCAAAGTAAAATTCATTGTAAAAGATTCCGGAATCGGAATTCCTGAAGACCATATTCATTCGATTTTCGAGAGCTATATCCAGGGTGCCAATGATATTTCGAGAAACTTTGGCGGAACTGGTCTCGGCTTAACCATTACCAAACAATTGATCGATTTACAAAAAGGCGAGATTTCGGTTAAAAGCCAGGTTAACAATGGCTCCGAGTTTACTTTTACGCTAACTTTTGGGAAAAGCGAGAAAAAATCGCTCGACGAAAACCAGATCATCCGCGTTGAAAAACCCGACTTAAAAGGCAAAAAGGTTCTGGTAGTCGAAGATAATCAGATTAACCAGTTCGTGATCAAACAAATCCTCGAAAAATGCGCTGCCAACATAATCTTTGCTGAAAATGGCCAGATTTGCCTCGATCTGTTAAAAACAAATGAATGTTTTTGTGTTTTTATGGATCTACAAATGCCTGTGATGGATGGTTATGAAGCAACAAGAATCATCAGAAGCGATACCGGTAACAGCTACTTTCAAAACCTTCCGATTATGGCCCTCACAGCCGATGCCCTCATCGAAACACGAAAAAGAGTGATGCAGTCGGGGTTTAACGATTTCCTGACCAAACCCTTTAAGGAATATGAACTTTTCCAGATGATCAACAAATATCTGAAGCCGGAACCAACCCGAAATACTGGTTTTCCCGAATAAAAAAAGGGGAACTAAATCCCCTTCCTGTGTTATTGCCCCACAAAATATTTTTACTTCACAGCCAAAATCTCGTAGGTATCGTTGGCAATCATCAATTCCTCATTTGTAGGAATTACCATCACCTTAACTTTTGACCCGGGTTTTGTAAGTTCAATTTCCTTTCCACGAATTCCCTTGTTCATCTCAAAATCGAAGTCGATACCAAGAAATCCAAGACCTTCCATAACACCTGCGCGGGTTGCAGCATCGTTTTCGCCGATTCCGCCGGTAAAAATGATAAGATCGATGCCGCCCATTGCTGCAGCGTAAGCACCAACATATTTTTTAACACGGTAAGAGTACATCTTCAAGGCAACTTCTGCACGGTGATTTCCTTCGGCAGCAGCATTTTCGAGGTCGCGCATATCCGACGAAACGCCCGAAACACCCAAAACTCCACTGAATTTATTCACCAAAGTATTGGCAATTTTAGCGTTGATTTCTTCTTTGTTCATGATATGAAACAAAGCGCCAACATCCAGATCGCCACAACGGGTTCCCATCATCACACCTTCGATCGGAGTCATGCCCATCGAAGTATCCATGGATTTTCCGTATTTTATGGCAGCCATCGAAGCGCCGTTTCCAAGATGACAGGTAACAATTTTCATTTTCGAAATATCCTCGCCTAAAATTTCGCAAGCCCTTGCCGAAACATATTTGTGGCTTGTTCCGTGAAATCCGTAGCGACGGATTTTATGCCTTTCGTAGAGTGAATACGGAATTCCGTAGAGGTAAGAATATTCGGGCATGGTTTGATGAAAAGCGGTATCGAAAACACCAGCCTGCGGAACACCTGGAAGCAACCGCTGCATGGCATAAATACCTTTGAGGTTTGGCGGGTTATGAAGCGGCGCAAGTTCTGATGATTTTTCAAGGGCGGCAATTACCGCACTTGTAATTTCAACGCTTCCGCTGAACTCTTCTGCACCATGAACCACGCGGTGTCCAACGGCATCAATTTCGTCGAGCGTTACCAGACTGCCATATTCAGGATCAATTAATACGCCAAGCAAATATTCGATTCCGGCCTGATGATCGAGAATTTCACCTTCGGCATACAATTCTTTTCCATCCATCCTTTTGTGCTTGATACATGCACCTTTTAGCCCGATTTTATCAACCAGACCTTTGGCGATGACGTCCTTTTCGGGCATCGTAAAAAGCTGGTATTTTATGGACGAACTCCCACAGTTTAAAACTATTATCTTCATTTTCTTAAAACTTTCTTTTCATTAATTTGATGATTTACTCACGGCCAAGATTCCTGATGGTTCCCTTTTTGACTTTTTTTACATCGCCTTCCCACATATAAAAGCCTTCGCCAACGCGCTGCCCAACCATTTTAGCTCTAACCAGTCTTTTGATGATTGGTGAAGGTTTGTATTTTGGATCGCCATATTCTTTGTAAAGATTATCCATCCATTTCAGCATTTTGTCAACACCAAACCTGTCGGCCATTTCAAACGGACCAAAAGCATGGCCGGTAGCTTCCATCATCACCTCGTCGATATCCGCGATTTTGGCAACGCCTTCCAACAGAATTCCGCAGGCCTCATTTATCATGATGGCAATCATCCGGGTGCTGATGTTTCCGGGAGATTCGTTTACTTCGATAACCTTTTTACCAATCATTCCGGCAAATTTCTTCACCATATCATAGGACTCATCGCTGGTATGAAAATGTCGCACTACCTCAACGATATTAATTTTGGCTACAGGGCTGATAAAGTGCATCCCCACAGCTCTTTCGGGATATTTTAATACCGAAGCCAGGTCAGAAATCATCAGTGTTGCGGTGTTTGAAGTGATCACGGTGTCGCGGTTTACATAACTTTCCACCTTCTTAAAAACTTCTTTACGCTCTTCGAGGCTGGTTCCGGGTTTTTTCGAATTAATTGTTTCGATGACGATATCGCAGTCTTTGATGTCATCATAATTCACCGATCCCTTAATTCGCGAGAGCACTAATTTCTTTTCACCTGTGGTCATGCCCCAGTTGCTGATGGTCACGTCGAGCTGAGCATTCATCCGGTTCATGATTTCCGAAATCCGCTCTTCATTTACATCAACAAAAGCCACTTCAATTCCATTCTGAGCCGTATGAAGTGCGATTTCCTGCCCGATTGATCCGCAACCTATCAATGCGACCCTTTGCAAAATCCCTTTGGACTGCATTTGTTTGTTCAAACTGAAACGTTCCAGTTGTTCTGCCATTTTTTTTAATTTTAGTTATTTTTCTGAGAAATTAATCTCAAAGCTTTGAATATCATTTATTTAAACAGATTATCCATTTCTTACCGGCTGCAAAAGTAGCTAAACAAATCCGACTTTATTGAAGTGGGGCTATTTAAAATTAGTATAAATTTCGATCAATCAATGATAAAATGCTGCCCTGCTTTACATTTCAAAACCAAGTTAATATGCTAATTTCCAGATATTAAGTTTTTACTCATAAAATTAATCGTCGTTTTATCAGGGAGATAACCTCATTTTTTCGCTTCACTAATTTGCTATTCTAAAAAACTAATTAATTCAAATAGAATTTTATTATAAATTTGGCCTCCAAAGAATAAATTGTTAATTAATTAACAGAATAAAATAGCTGTTTTTATGAGAAAAAAGCTTCTGTTTTTTGCCATCACAACGCTTTTCAGCATCATCTCCATCGCACAGGAGCAACCAAAATTTGGAATCATTTTTAACGGTTTTGTTAAAACAGATGTAATCTGGGATTCACGTCAGACAGTCGCCATTCGTGAAGGCCATTTCCTACTGTACCCCATGAACGAACAGCTTGATAATAATGGTGATGACATCAATGCCAAAGCCAACTTCAACATGTTGAGCATCCAGACCAGGCTTCGCGGAAACATAACCGGGCCGGATGCTCTGGGTGCAAAAACTTCAGGGGCTATCGAAGGTGAGTTTTTTGGCCATTCAGATGCTGATGTCAACGGATTCAGGCTGCGGCATGCTTACGTTCAGCTTAACTGGGCAAAAACCGAACTGATGATCGGCCAGAACTGGCATCCTATGTTTGCCACCAACTGCTTCCCGGATGTGGTTTCGTTTAACACCGGCGCACCTTTCCTGCCATTTACCCGAAATCCACAAATCAGATTAACGCAGCAATTTAATGATTTCAAAATAATGCTTTCGGCAGTTTCGCAACGGGATTTTGTAAGCAACGGCCCTGATGGCCCTAACTCAAAATACCTGAGAAATTCTTCAGTTCCCGATCTTAACCTTCGCATGGAATACGAAAAAAAGAATAATGAAAATGGAACAACATTTCTGGCCGGAGTTTCGGGGAATTACAAAATACTGACTCCGCAACTGGTTACTGCAAAAAACTACAAAACCGACGCAAACGCCAACAGTGCCGCAGGAATGGTATATTTAAAGCTAGTTATCCCGGAGATATCCATAAAATCAGGGTTTATTTATGCTCAGGATGCGCACGATCTGACCATGATTGGCGGCTATGCCGTCGAAAACATTACCGATACGCTTACCGGCTTTGTTGAATATGCTCCTGTGGGAACGATGTCGGGTTGGATCGACATTAACACCAATAATAAGGTGTGGCAGGTTGGACTTTTTGGAGGCTACTCAAAAAATCTTGGTGCCAGAACCGATCTGGTTGGGCCTTATTATTCGAGAGGTGCAAACATTGACTATTTGTACCGGGTTTCGCCACGTTTTATTTATAATTCAGGGAAATTCCGTTTCGCACCCGAAATCGAATACACCGTTGCTGCTTACGGAAAAACCCAAAAAGATGGTACAGTGGATGAGTCGAAAGAAATTGGCAACTTCCGGTTTTTGTTAGGAATTTATTTTTTCTTTTAATAAATATTTTATCCAAATACAGGTCATTTAATTTATTACTAATCAATCAAAAGAATTATGACAAACAAAATTTCGAACCTGGCCGAATACCTCGAAAGGTACCAGGAAAGCGTTGCAAACCCTGAATCGTTCTGGGGAAAAATTGCCGAAACCCATTACTGGCACAAAAAATGGGATAAAGTTTTAGATTGGTATTTCGAAGGCAAAGATGCTCCTCACGTCAATTGGTTTGTTAACGGTAAACTGAATATCACCGAAAACATTTTTGAGCGGAATCTCTTTATGCGTAAAGACCAGGCTGCAATTATCTGGGAACCAAACGACCCTAAAGAACCGGGAGTAACTTACACCTATGGTGAACTTTTTGAGAAAGTCAGCCAGTTTGCAAATGCTCTTAAAAAATTAGGAATCAAAAAAGGTGACAGGGTTGCCATTTATCTGCCTATGATTCCTGAACTGGCAATTGCTATGCTGGCCTGCGCCAGAATTGGAGCTATTCACTCGATAGTTTTTGCTGGTTTTTCAGCCAATGCACTCTCCGACAGAATTAATGACTCCTCCTGTAATCTCGTAATAACCTCGGATGGTGGATACAGAGGCACCAAGAGTATTCCATTAAAAGAAATCGTTGACACGGCCCTCGAAAGCTGCACTTCGGTAAAAAACACAGTTGTATTCAAAAGAACCGGCGACAGGGTCATCATGAAAGAAGGACGCGATCTTTGGTGGCATGATGTTATTAAAGATGTAAGCACCGATAATAAAGCTGAAGTGATGGATTCAGAAGATACACTCTTCATTCTTTACACTTCAGGCTCAACCGGAAAACCAAAAGGCGTACTCCATACCATCGGCGGTTACATGGTTTTTGCCGAATATACTTTTAAAAATGTTTTCCAATATAATAATGGCGATATTTATTGGTGTACTGCCGACAT
>CAJATL010000128.1 GCA_903944895.1 uncultured Bacteroidota bacterium | reverse complement strand
GGCATCTCCAAGCAACCGGGCTGATTGCAGCATGTTATAAATCATCACAGGTTTAAAAACATTAAGCTGGAAATGGCCGTGAGTTCCTGCAACGGCAATGGTCATATCGTTACCGATGACCTGCGCGCAAACCATGGTAAGCGCTTCGTTTTGCGTAGGATTTACCTTTCCTGGCATAATAGAAGAACCGGGTTCGTTTTCGGGAAGCTTAATTTCGCTGTAGCCACAGCGCGGCCCTGAAGCCAGAAGCCGGGTGTTGTTGGCGATGTGCATCAGGCTCACGGCAAGGGTTTTGAGTGCTCCGGAGGTTTCCACAATTGCATCATGTGCTGAGAGTGACTCGAATTTATTTTCGGCAGTAACAAAAGGATGTCCACTGATTTCGGCAATTTTCTTAGCCACCAGCACCGAATAACCTTTTGGTGTGTTTAAGCCGGTTCCCACGGCAGTTCCACCCAAAGCCAGTTCCGAAAGATGCGGGAGTGTGTTTTTGAGTGCTTTAATTCCGTGATCGAGCTGAGAAACATAACCCGAAAACTCTTGTCCAAGGGTAAGTGGCGTAGCATCCATCAGGTGGGTGCGGCCCGTTTTTACTATATTTTTAAACTCCTCCGATTTTTTAGCCAATGTATCGCGCAACATCTGAACACCCGGAAGTGTGGTTTCGACAACCATTTTATATCCCGCTATCGACATGGCTGCCGGATACGTGTCGTTGGAAGATTGCGATTTATTGACGTCATCATTTGGATGAATGATCTTTTTGCCATCCTCCATACTTCCGCCCTTTAAAACCTGCGCACGGTTCGACACTACCTCATTTACGTTCATGTTCGACTGGGTGCCTGAACCTGTCTGCCAGATCACCAAAGGGAAATGCTCATCGAGTTTTCCGGCGATAATTTCGTCGCAAACTTCAGCAATGAGTTTGCATTTTTCTTCGGGTAAAACGCCCAGTTCAAAATTAGCCAGGGTGGCAGCCTTTTTCAAAACCCCAAAAGCGCTGATAATTTCTTTAGGCATCGAGCCTGGGTCGCCGATTTTGAAATTTTCTTTCGAGCGTTGGGTTTGTGCTCCCCAGTACTTGTCGGCAGGAACTTCGATGGTTCCCATCGTGTCGTGTTCAATTCGTGTTTTCATTTAATCTGTTTTTTTGTGATGATTATTAATTGAATGGTTCATTGCAAATTGTTTGAAAGTTGCAGGCTGGCAATCGCCGGTCTCCATTATTTAGCCTGTCTTTTCCGGAAATACCTTGACAAAAGTATGGTTAATAATTTTAAATGTCAACTTATCAAAGAAGAAAAATCGACACGACATTTTAATGACGCCTTCAAAAATGATCACGTGAAAATGATCGGCAAAAGCTGATGACAGTACTACAACTTAGCAGGATTTGCGATGTAACCGGAACAGCCATTTACAAGTGGATTCATCAGTGGAAGTGAAAGAATCAGCAGGTGCCAAATCGACTTAACTACTTAACCGGGTATCAGCGTTTGGCCGCGAAACTTGACAAAAATAACTGCAGCCTTACTTTCTGGAAAAGTTTTGGAAACTGGTAGCACGATGGTAGGTTTTGGCATTGAAAAAGTTCATGTCCAGGCCATTGCGTTTGTGAAATCCGTCCAAAAGACGGCAAGAATATCGATGAATGAATGATACGCGCTATCCGGGATTGGGGCCAGGTTGATACGTTGGAACTTCCGGAAATGAGCCTTTATGAATTTTGAAAATGTTAAAGATGGTTGGCATGCCCTGGTTTTTTGGGGGAATAAAACCATGAAAATCGTTGTTAAAAAAAGCCTTAGTTTTGCAAAAGAAAACTAGGGCCATCCATTTTCTCGGGTCAGTTTATTCCCTGGAAGGTTGCCCCGGCAGAGACTTCCTTCGTTTCATTGATTATACAAAGTTTGCGATTGTCAACTTATTTAACAAATCAGTTTGTCGATATGTCAACTAAAACTGATTTGAAATCTGTCAACCAAAATCATGAAAAGCAAACTGGCAACTGGCAACTTTAGTTTTAGAATCGAAAATAAAAAACATGTCAATTCTTAAATTCATTCTCAGAAGTTTAAAATATTACCGGAAGCAGCACCTGGCGCTGTTTGCAGCAACTTTGCTCAGTACAGCCGTGTTGACCGGCGCTCTGGTGGTGGGTGATTCGGTAAAATTTAGTCTGGAAGAACTGGTCAGAAAAAGGCTTGGAAAAACGGAGTTTGCTCTAGCCGCTCATGATCGTTTTTTTGAAACACGACTTGCTAAAGATATTTCCTCACAAGGGCAGGTAAATGCTGCACCATTGCTGTTGCTTCTCGGCATGGCCATCAACAACGAAACAAATTCCCGCATCAACGAAGTGCAGGTTGTGGGAATTGATCCAACTTTTGGTCGTTTTTTTGAAATCCCGTTTCCGGATTTGCAGCCCAATGAGGCCATCGTCAGCGAAAATACAGCAAACATTCTAAATCTTAAAGCCGGCGAAACCTTCCTGCTGCGCGTCGAAAAGGCAAATCTGATTCCGCTCAATGCGCCTTTTGTTTCTGACGAAAATTCAGCAATCGCGATGAGATTGAAAGTCAAAGCCATCGCCACCGACAGCCAGGCTGGAAGATTTAGCCTGAACAGCAACCAAACAGCGCCATTTAATGTGTTTTTGCCGATGGATTTTCTCTCGGAAAAACTCGGGTTGCCGGGGTTGGCAAATCTCATTGTTGTTGCTGGCGATGATGCAAGCCTCAATACGCAAAAGCTGGATGAAATTCTTAACCAAAGCTGGCAATTGGCAGACGCTGGTCTCAAAATCCGCGATCTTAATCAGGAAGGAAAATTTGAAATGCTGTCGGACAGGATTTTTATCGATAAACCCATTTCCGAAGCCATCGAAAAGCTTGATCTGCACCAAGAATCCGTGCTGACCTATCTTGTAAATGCCATCCGTTTTAACCATAAATCAATACCTTATTCGTTTGTTTCAGCCCTTTCGGGAAATCCTTTTCAGGAAAGTTTATCCAAAAATGAAATCATCATCAACGAATGGCTGGCCGAAGATTTGGGCTTGAAAACCGGGGATTCGGTGACGCTGGATTATTTTGTGATGGGGCCAATGCGAAAGCTTGCTGAGAAAAGCAGGCGCTTTGTCGTGAAAAACATCATCCCCATCCAGGGTGAATTTATCAACGAATCGCTTATGCCCTTGTTTCCTGGAATTTCGGAAGCCGCCAACTGCAGCGATTGGGAAACCGGCATCCCAATCGATCTTAAAAAAATCCGCGACAAGGATGAAGATTACTGGAACCGCTTCAAAGGAACGCCAAAAGCCATTGTTTCGATGGAGGCCGGTCGTGAAATGTGGGATAATACTTTTGGAAATCAAACGGCCATCCGCTTCAACACAAGTGATATTTCGCAAGAAAAACTCAGCGAAAAAATCATCAAAAATCTCGATCCGGCATCGTTGGGATTTGTTTTTACACCTGTGCTGCAGGATGGTTTGCATGCCGCGGAAAACGCTGTCGATTTCGGAGGCCTTTTCCTGAGCCTGAGTTTTTTTGTGATTGCAGCCGGGATTTTGCTCCTCGTTTTAATTTATTCGCTCAATACCGAGACACGGAGCCGCGAAACAGGTGTGCTCGCAGCGCTTGGCTTCAACAGCAGGCAGATTGTAAGGATCAGGTTTAGCGAATCCGTGGTAACTGCTATCATTGGCGGCATTGCCGGTGTTGGAGCTGGAATTTTATACAATCTCGCCCTGCTGAAAGGACTTAATTCGGTGTGGCAGGGTGCCGTGCAAACCAATATGCTGCAGGTTTTTATCCAACCTGTTACATTATTTATAAGCGCCTTAGCCGGAATTATCCTGGCACTTTTATCAGTTTTTCTTATCACCAGAAGAAAGTTGAAACAGCCATTGACAAATCTCATCAAAATAAACCTGGCTGATATTTCAAAATTCACTTCAAAGAAAATTTCCCGGAACATCATTGCAGGTATTTTTACGATTTCGGCGGCACTGCTGATGGTGGCTTATTCACTTTTTTTTGATAAAGAAGTAAATGCTGGAATGTTTCTCCCGGCAGGAGCACTTATCATGATTGGCAGTTATGCATTCATCAACCTGCTGATCAGCCGGCATGGTGGTCATAAATTTGTAAAAAACCCGGATATTTTTAAGCTGGCGATGAAATACGTCAGCCGGAATAAAAACCGCAGCCTTGCGGCGATAATTCTGCTTTCGATCGGCACCTTCAGCATCATCATCACGGCGGCAAACCGAAAGACTTTTTATGGCACCGAAAACCGGGCAACTTCCGGTACAGGAGGTTATCAGTTCTGGGCACAAACAACCATTCCCATTCTTTTCGACCTCAACACCGAAACCGGAAAAAGCAAAGTTAACCTTGAAGATGAACCTTTATTTAGTGATGTAAAATTTGTTCAGTTTCATAAGCTCGATGGCGATGATGCCAGTTGTCTGAATCTGAACTCGGTCAGGCAGCCTGTCATTCTTGGCGTTGATCCTTCCGGATTTCAAAAAAAGGAAGCCTTTTCGTTTACTAACATCTTAGCCGGAATTGAAAAGAAGCAGGTTTGGAAATCGCTGGATAAACCTTTTGCTTCCGGAATTATTCCGGCCATTGCCGATCAAACCGTTTTAACCTGGGGACTTAAAAAATCCATCGGAGATACCCTCTTTTACATTGATGAATCAGGAAAACCACTGAAGCTCTTGCTGATTGCCGGTTTGGAAAACTCCATTTTCCAGGG
This sequence comes from uncultured Bacteroidota bacterium, assembly GCA_903944895.1. Lineage (GTDB taxonomy): Bacteria > Bacteroidota > Bacteroidia > Bacteroidales > 4484-276 > CAJATL01. The sequence continues at coordinate 1,604 of CAJATL010000128.1, read as the reverse complement.
AAACCTGCTCATTTCCGACAGCCTTTTCAGGGTCTATTTTCCGTCGGTGAGCGGTTCAAAAATCATGCTTGTACAGGCGAATGATTCGGTAAAAAATGAAGTAAGCGAATTGCTTAAAAGCACTTTCGTCGATTACGGCATCGAAATTACCTCAGCCTCCGAACGTTTGGCGCAGTTTAATGTCGTCACAAATACTTATCTCACGGTTTTCATGATGCTTGGCGGTTTGGGTGTGCTTATCGGAACCATCGGACTTGGAATTGTGCTGCTTCGCAACATCCTCGAGCGCAAAAACGAACTGGCCTTGCTGCTGGCGCTGGGCTACCGGAAATCGCAAATTTTCAAAATCATCTTCCTCGAAAACCTGTTTATTTTGATTGCCGGTCTTACCATCGGAATATTGGGCGCTGTTACCGGGATTTTACCTTCGCTGGTTTCACCCTCGTTCAGTTATAGTCCGGTGCCGCCATTGGTCATGATTTTGATGGTTTTAATTACCGGAATTGCCGCGATATTTTTCCCAACCCGTTCAGCATTAAAGAAAAATCTGATCGAATCTTTGAAGAATGAATAGTTTTTGAGTTTTAAGTTGCAGGGATAAAAATTCAAAATCTGATTTTGATAAACCGAACAAAGCACAAATCCACACCATGCTGAACTTCTTCCATAATAACCTTATTTTTCGACTAAACAAACCATTTTTCCTACCTTTGCCATCAACCAAAAATCATCATCAAATGAAAAAAATATCGCTTCTTTTTATCGCCTTCACGCTTTCGCTGATGGCCTTTTCTCAACAAACCGGCGATGCCATTTTCGCTAAATATTTCACCGGCAAAACCATGCGCTTCGACTACTTCCACTCAGGCACCGCTACTGAAGAGCATTTTTCGATGGACCGGGTTTTGAACGATGGCCCATGGGCCGGCAGTGAAACCGTTTTACTCGACAACCTGAACCGTGGTTTATATTTTTACGAAATCATCGACCCAAAGACTGGTACAACCATTTACAGCCGTGGCTTTGCGAGTGTTTTTGGCGAATGGCAGACTATCCCTGATGCCGCTGCAAATTGGGGCACTTTTCATGAATCCATCCGTTTTCCCTGGCCAAACGAAACGGTGAAACTTGTCATCAAAAAAAGGGATGCCAAAAATAATTTTATCGAAATCTGGAATACCGAAATCGACCCTTCAGCCCGTTATGTAAATCCTGCTGAGTTGAAAAGCGGATACAAAAGTTTTACTTACCTCGAAAACGGGCCGGCAAAAAATCATGTCGATATCGTGATTCTGGGCGATGGTTACACCCAGGCTGAGATGGGGAAATTCCAAAAAGACGTCGAACGGCTTGCCGGAGAGCTTTTTAACGTGGAGCCTTACAAATCGCAGAAGGCTGATTTTAATGTGCGTGCTGTCGAAACCCCGTCAGCCATAAGCGGCGTAAATAAACCTCATCCAGGCGTTTTTAACCGCACACCACTCTCAATGTCTTATGGTGCTTTCGATTCGGAGCGTTACGCCCTGGCTTACGACAACCGAACCATCCGTGATGTGGCTTCAGCCGTGCCTTACGATTATATGTTTATCCTGATCAATGAAGTT